>CAZOGQ010000001.1:0-39985 GCA_964579545.1 Candidatus Woesearchaeota archaeon
AGAAGATTTAAAGATTTTAGAGCTTCCTTACAAAGGCGAGGATATTTCTATGTTAATTTTATTACCAACAGAGAATCTTGATTCTATAGAGAGTTTATTAACAGCAGAAAAACTTAATGAATGGAAATCTCAAATGCAAGAAACAAAATTAGATGCAATTTATCTTCCTAAATTTGAATTTGACACAAAATACAAGCTAAATGATAACCTAAGCGCATTAGGAATGCCAACTGCTTTTTCAGATAATGCAGATTTTTCAGGAATGGCTGGCAAGATCTTCTGTCTGCCCAAGAAAGACTTGTTTATTAGTTTTGTTATTCACCAGGCTTATGTCAAGGTTGATGAAAAAGGAACAGAGGCTGCTGCTGCAACAGCAGTAGGCATGAGGATTATCTCTGCTGGGCCAGGAAATGTTTTTAGAGCAGACCACCCATTTATATTTGTGATTCAACAGAAAGATTCTGGAAATATATTATTTATGGGAAGAGTCAGCGACCCTACAAAACAATAAATCTAAAATTTCTTAAAATATATTTTATCGTGATGGTCAAAGTCTGTAAAATAAATTAAATTTTCCTTTTTGTCAAATCTAAAGGCTAAAACAAGACTTCCTGTGTGGGCTCTTTTGAATTCCTTTAAATCGTGTCTAAGATTTTTACAGTGCTCTATGTCAGAGGAATTAGTTATCTTATTAATCTTTTTTAAAATTTGCTCATGAAGTTTTTTATCTTTTTTAGATAATTTCAAAAGGATTTTATCCAAATTTTTGCTTACCCCATAATTAAGCATTTTACTTTCCTTCTATAATTTTTCTTAATTCTTCAATAGAAGTGAAAGTTTTTCCGTAACCTTCTTTTTCAATTTTCTTTAATTTTTCTAGATATTCTGGTCTTATTTCAGGTTCAAGTTGTTTTTCATACCCCTTTAATAAGAAGATTATTGCTTGCTCTTTATTTTTAAATCCATATTTAGCTTTGACTATGTTTAGTATTCTATCTTCATGTTCTGGGATGGAAATTGTTGCAGTTACCATTTTACAATATTTTACAATATTTTATAGTGAACAATAGCATCTAAACTTTTTGATTATTTCTTTTGTTTTTACTAAACTTTCAAAGAAAATTTTAGAAAGTTCTAAAACCCCCAATAATTATTTTAGATTTCACAAATATTTAAATAACTCTTTTTTCTGATAATATAATGATATGTAAGAGAGGAGCATTTTTTTTTGTATTTATTTTTTTGTTATCAATTAATATTGTAAATGCAATTGAATTTGAACTTTCAAAGTCAATTTACCAGCCTGGCGAGACTCTTCAGGCTGAAATTTCAGGATCTATCTTAGAGAATATAGAACATGAAGATATTTCATTTTATTCTGGCAGGACAAAAGTTCCTCTTGTTTATGATTTAGCTAAGATAAATGATAGGTACTACACTTATGCTTTATTACCCTATAAAGAAAGAAATTATACAATTAAAGTGAAGGGTGTTTTTTATAAAAAACAAGGAACAGAAATTCGTGAAGACTTGATTCTTAATTTCAGTATAAAATCAACAAAAAACTATTCTCTTGGCTTTAATCCTGGTTTTATTATAACAAAGAATGATTTTTTTATTGGGTTAGAAAATAAAGGAAAAGAAGATGATATTAATGCAGTATTTGAAGCAACTGATGAAAAATATGAAATTCAGTTAGGCGAAGAAGAAAGTGAAAAGATTTTATTTTTAGTTTCTAAGATTGAAAACTATACAGAGAGTAAGATAAAAATAACGATAAAGGGCCAAAATTATGAAATTCCTGTGTTTATTATCCCTGAAGATTCTAGAATAAACATAACAAAAAAAGCAAGATTAAGATTTTTTCCTTCATCAAAAAATTTAACTTTAAAAAAAGATAAACTCTGGGTTACTAAATTTACACTTTCTAATCTTGGGGATATGGATTTAAAAGATATCAAACTTTCTATTATCGATAAAGATAAAGATATTAATGCACTTGTTTCTCCAAAGAATATCTCGTTTTTAGAAGCAAACGATGAAATAAAAATTAACCTTTCTTTTGAAGCTAAAGAAGAAGATATTTTTGTTTTTAAAATTAAAGCTAAAACAGAGAATCTAACTGCTTATACAACCTTCCAATTAAACTCAACACCAGAGAAAATAGAAAATGGAGAAAATGGTAAGGATGATGATTTTGATGATACTAGGCCAGGCAATGAAAAAAAGTGTGGTGAGTTAAATGGGCAGATATGTGGTGAAGATGAAATATGTAATGCTGAAGAAACACTAGCAGCAGATGGCTATTGTTGTCTTGGAGAATGTGAAAAACAAGGAAATAGTGGGGGAATTGGCAAGTGGATTGGATTTGTTTTATTTGTTGTAGTTATTATTATTCTGATTCTTGTCTTCAGAAAAATCAAGAAACAAAAATCAAGTTCCGAAGAAATACTTAAGAAGAGAGCAAAAATACAGGGGCAAAAACCACTGATAACCAGAGAACAGAAGCCATCATCACCACAAGAACAAAAGAAATTATTGAAAAAGAAGTAATTACTTTTTCTTTAATTCTTTTAATCTTAGAAAATCGAAGATTAAAATCAAGATCGCAAAAAATGGGGTGAATGAAAATAAAAGAATCCCCATTTTTTCTATAAAGAATTTATAAAAAATTGAAATTAATATTAAACATATTATAATTATACCAATCTGAAATTTTATTCCTGCTTCATGGCCTTCTATAAATGCTCTAAGCAACAAGAATTTAGCTCTGAAGAAAAATCCTATTAAAATTATTAAAACAGCAAAGATAGAGATTAAGGCAGCATTTAATGAAGAAGAAAGTCTGGAATTTCCAAGTTGAGAATTAAGATAAATAAAACAACCAATCCCAAAAACAATTATTATAACTATCAACAGATAAATATAAGCTCTAACAATCTTAGACTCTTTCATCTTTTGGGGTATTTCTCTTAGCTTCATATTTTCTTAGATTTTTTAATTGACTTTGTCTTTTTCTTCCTCGCGTTTGGTTTTTTTGTCTTACTTGTTTTTTTGCTTTCTTTTTTTATTGCAGGTATTAGTTTATTTTTACTTTCTATTTCTTGCTTTGTCCTTGCTAACTGATTTTGTAGTATATTTTTTTCCATAACTAATCTTTTTACAACTTCATCATATCTATGAAGTTTAATTATCAGAAGATTGAGTAAATTATTCAAGTCATTATTTTTAAATTTTAACTCAGCAGGGGAAATAACCTCAATATGTGAAGGCATGTATTTAAATACAATCAAAAGTAAAATTTGTAAGGAATCTGCTTTAATTTCCACATCTCCGAATATAGAATACATCTCTTCTTTTATTTTATCTATTTTTTTTGGTTCCGCAACTTTCCTGTCCATAATTTCAATACCTTTTTCATTACCCATCCCGTCAATTAACTTTCCGAGAGTATCTTTTATATGTTCTGCTGGCCTACCAATCATTTCTAAAATTAAAGATACATGCATTTTTTGATTTTACCTTTTTTTCTTAACTCTTATTTATTTTAAATAAAAACAATAACACAATTAAAAGGCACAAGACACTGAAGCCATATATTGCAAGTGTTTTTATTTTCTCGTTATTCGAAATATAAAGATTTTGCTTTTTTATATCTTTTGGCTCAGAATTCAGTTTGATTTCTTGGCTTTTTTTACCTTTTTCATCTCCTTCTTCTAAGCTTTCTTTAATTTTTTTAACATCTTGCCCGATCATTTTGCTTGTTTTACTTTCTTTATCTTCGTTATCTTTATCTTTTGTTTCTTGTCCAGTTTCTGTTGTTTGTTCTTTTTTAGTATCTTCACTTTCTTGTTCTTCTGATTCTTCATTCTTTTCTTGTGTTTCACAAAAATTTTCTTCAATAGGAGTTGGCCAACACTGTTGCCAGTCATTAATGAATTGCCAGCTTTTATCATTACTTGATGAGCTATAAGTGAAACTATCGATATTATCCCCCTCTTTATTTGTTAAACTAATGCTATCTCCTTTGTCATTCAAGCCTAGATTTTTAGCTTCTATTATTTTATCTTCCTGAACTTGCCAGTTTTTTAAAAAAGCCTGTTTGTTTTTTGTTATTATTAAAAAGTCTTCCATAGTATAGTTAAAAGTAAATTCTTGGTATCTGCCAGTTGTATCGATTTTCAAATTTGTTAGTTCTACTAACTCATCACTAAAAATTTCAATCCACTCACAATTCTCAGTATAAATTGCCTTCGGAGTTCTCGGCATAACTTCGTTTATTCTAATAGAAGCAGAAACTAAACAAATATCAAGGATAAAAATTATAAAAGTTAAAGCTATTGCCAAACACCTGGAATTTTTTGTCCGCAAGAACATCTGCCTCGTTTTAATTTATTTTCAATAATATTAAAACCATTTCTGCGTATTAAAGTTTTATTGCACTTTGGACAATATGTATTGTTGCCCTCTTCGTCTGGCAAATTCCCTGTGTAAACATAATTCATGCCAACATTCATCGCTGTTTTTCTTGCTTTTTTTAAAGTTTCTAGTGATGTTGGCTGTCTATCTGTTAATTTATAACATGGATAGAAGGCAGTGAAATGCAGAGGAACATCTGCTCCAAGATTATTTAATATCCAAGAAATAATTTTTCTTATGCTATACAAAGAGTCATTTAAACCAGGAATTAATAAATTAGTCAGCTCAATCCAAACTCCTTCTTGTTTCATTATCTTGATTGCTTTTAACACAGGTTCAACTCTTGCTCCGCATATTTTTTTATAAAATTCGTCTGATAAAGATTTCAAGTCAATATTACTTCCATCTAAATATTTACAAAGCTCTTTAAGGGGCTTGGGATTTATAAAGCCATTAGTTACTGTTGTGTTTTTTATGCCTTCTGCTTGAGCGAGTTTAGCTATTTCAAGCATATATTCATAAAAAATAGTTGGTTCTGTGTATGTATATGAGATTATTTTCGTATTAGTTTCCTTTGCCTTAGAAATAACTTGCTCTGGTTTAATATTAAAACTGAATTTATCTATTTTCTCTGTATCTTCTTTCTTAATCTGCGAAATTTCCCAGTTTTGGCAATTCTTACATTGTAAGTTACACCCGACGGTAGCAATGCTCAATGCATCTTGGCCTGGCAAAAAATGGTAGAGAGGTTTTTTTTCAATTGGATCAAGGTTCAAAGAACATGGTTTGCCATAAACTAAACTTTTTATTTTACCATTAATATTTTGTCTGACACCACACTTGCCGATTTCATCTATATAGAGAGTACAGTGATGTGGGCATAACTGACACTGTACAACATTATTTCCAAGTTTTTTATAAAAAAGTGCTTGTTTTGGCATTTTAAAAATAGTTTTGTTAACTTATATTATATTAATCAAGCATTTAAAATATATAAATATTTGCTAAGATAAACCCCCATAAACATTAAACACTTATTTTAAGGTTTTCCAAAGCTTTTTCTAGACTTCTGGTAGCGTGAGCTAACACAAATAATAATTCAAAGGCATAATAAGGTGAGTCTTTATTTGTAGAATCTCCTTGATGTTCTGTTAACTGGTTAAGAATTGCTGAATTAATTCTTGGCGTGTATGCTTTCCATAAACTTACTACTTGTTCATATTCAATAGGATTTCTTTTGTGAGGCATAGTAGAATAACCAATTCTATTCTCCAAGAATTCTCCATGGCTAAATTCGCTAATTTCATCTCTAAACCCATGCCTTATATCATTTGCGATATTTGCTTGCATAGAGAAAGCTATAATTGGAAAATAAACTAAGTCAGAGATTCTATCATTTCTTTTTGCTTCGTTAAGGCAATCAAAGTCTAGTGGTAGTTTTTTAATATCCAGAATTCTTTTTTTTAATCGTTCAGCATAACCTATGAAAACCTCGTCAAGGCTTATTTCTCCTTCATGCACGCCATCAATTCTTCTTGGAATTTGTTTTTCTTTATTTTCTTTTGCTACACATAAAAGCCTATTTTCGAGTGAATGGAGTCTCGGGATAACTACGTCTGAAGTTGCTCTTTTTAGTTTAGTAAAAATATCTAATTTAGCGTACTCTCTAACCCTTTTAATAAGTTCATCGTCTTTTGAAATATATCTAAAATCAATAGGCGACAAGATTAAATTTATCCATGAAACACAATGATAGAAAAACTATAAAAACCCATTGAAACAACAAACTTTTTATAATACTATTTCTTAATCATAAACATGTTTTCTATGCTCGTATCTCAATAGATAAATTGTATTATTTTTGAAAGAATAAATAACTCTGTAAGGTTTATCATACACCGTTCTCTCTCCCTTTAACCCATATCTTAAGGGTTTTCCTACTTCTGGGTTTTTTATTATTTTTTCAATCTGCTTTTTAACTTTAATTTTCATAGAGAAATCAATTTTTTTAAAATCTTGTTCAAATTTTTCTGTCCAGATAACTTCTACCATTCTTTTAGCTTAGCTAAGAATTCTTCACTAGTTGCTTTTTTAAATTTTCCTTTTTCTATATCTTCCCAAGCTTCTTCTATCTTCTTGAGAGTTTCTACTTCTTCTTTTACAAGTTTACTTTCTATTTTTTTTAAAACAAGTATATTTTTCTTTCTTATAACTGCTAATGCCTCTCCTTCGTGAAGCTCAAGCTCTTCTCTCATTTCTCTTGGTATTACAACTTGCCCTTTAGTGCTCATTTTAGTTACTTCTATTTTTGCCATATTGTAAGATATTCTTACTTCTTTATAAATCTTTCTATTTCCATAATTTTATAAATTCTTTTTTTCTTGTTATATCATGTTAAAAAAACAAACAAAAAAACAGGCAGAAGCACAATCAGGTGATTTTGTGCAGATTAAGAAAGGCAAAGACATAACAAAAGGCACTTTACTTGAAAGTTATGAGCAAGGTATATTGTTGTTAAAGTTAAAGTCTGGTTACAATATTGGTATAAAAAAATCTGATGTTACAAGCACAAAGGTTATTGAGAGGTATAAAGAATCAGGACAAGAGGAAATACAAATAAAAAAAGATAATGAGAAAAAAAATATTGGCATGATAATAACAGGAGGAACAATTTCTGCTCGTCTTGATTATAAAACAGGAGGAGTAAGTTGGTTGACAAATCCAGAACAGCTTTTTAAATTTTATCCGAAAATATTTGATATTGTTAATATACAGAAAATTGAAGTGCCATTTATGATGGCAAGTGAAAATATGTCAGGAAAAGAATGGCAGATTATTGCTAAAACAGCTTTTGATCTATTGCAAGACAATAATGTCCATGGTTTAATTATTACACATGGAACTGACTTTTTGCATTATACTTCTGCAGCATTATCTTTTTTTCTTCGTAACCTGAAGAAACCAGTTGTCTTAACATATTCACAGAGATCAACAGACAGGGGAAGTTCAGATGCTGCTTTAAATTTAGAGTGCGCTGCAAGAGCAGCTGTATCTGATATTGCAGAAGTCACACTTGTAGGACATGCTTCTTTGAATGATGAATTTTGTTATGCATTGCCTGGTACAAAGACAAGGAAGATGCATAGTTCAAGAAGAGATACTTTTCGGCCAATTAATGCTTTACCTTTTGCCAAGATATGGCCTGATAGGATTGAGAAAATCTCTCAATATAGAACAAGAGAAATTGCAAAAAAATCTGGGAAATTTCAACTTGACAATAAGTTTGAAAATAAAGTTGCTTTAATTAAATTTTATCCTGGGCAAAGCCCAGATATTATTGATTTTTATGCTAAGAATTATAAGGGCATTGTTGTGGAGGCAAGTGGACTTGGGCATTTACCTGTTGGAAGCATCAAACACAATTGGCTTGCTAAATTAAAAAAATTAATAAATAATGGCTTAATTGTATGTGCAGCCCCACAAACACTTTATGGAAGACTTGATCCATATGTATACTCGCCAGCTCGCCAGCTCCTTGATGCTGGTGTGATTTATCTTGAAGATATGCTACCTGAAACAGCTTTTGTAAAATTAGGGTGGGTACTTGCTAAAACAAAAGACAAAGAAAAAGCAAAAGAACTTATGCTAGAAAATTTTTCACATGAAATAAATAAAAGGTTGACAACACAGGAATTTTTATACTAAATAAAAAAATTAGAAACAAGTATAAAATGGCAAAAACAATACTGATTGTTATCATTGGAATTATTGCACTTATTATTATTTTTGTCTTGGTTTTTAGACCAGGAGGAGAAGATTCTTGGATTAAAGACAAAAGAGGGGTTTGGATAAAACATGGCGTGCCTCCAAAAACACCTGAAGAAGTTAGAGAACAAGAAGAACTTTTAAAAGAAGCTAAACAATTATGCGAAAATAAGAAAACTGAAATGCAACTTGAAAGCCAGTGTTTGGGAACAATTAGTGATTATGTTGTTGATATTGTGAGTGTGCCGAGAAGTGAAGAAGATAACCTTCCTGAGAATCAGTGTCAGGATTATAGAGAAGGCAAGGCAGGGCATTTTATTGAACTTGATAAAGAGGGTGGCTTAGTGAGAGTAGTTTAATTTTTTATATTTTGACATATATGTTGGGTTACACAAAAACTTAAAAAGAAAGTCTAGCCTATTAAAATTAGAGATAGAGGTGATTACACTAATAAAAAATACTAAATTTATTAACAATGAATAAGTTGAGAAATTACAGAAAAATAAGAAGTTGTCTTTTAGTTTTATTTTTTTTAATTACTTTAATAATTAATTCTAATATGAGTTTTAGTGATTTAAATGATTCCCTTATATTAAACTTTATAGAACCAACCGCTAAAAACAATGCTACAACAGCAAATACAAGTACGATAATAAATATCAATGCTAATAAAAATGTGGATTCTTGCATATTGGTTTGGAACGGCTCTCGTAAATTGTTTGATGAGGTGTCTGTTGAGCCACAGGAAAAATATGTTAAGAATCCTATACTAACAAGGTCTTCTAGTGGTTGGGATGAGTGGGGTATACGGGATCAAACATTTTTGGTTTATCCTAATGGTAGTTTAGTTTATGATGCAGACGGGAACCTATCTTTATATTATCGGGGCGAAAATAATAACAGAGCTTCAAGTATAGGGATAGCTATTTGTAGTAGGTCAAATGATAAGAAGACTATGGCTTGTTCAAAATATATGGGGAATCCTGTCTTTACTCCAGAAGAGATGGGGTGGAATTCAATTTCAAGGGTTGGCACAGGCTCTGTTATCAAAAATGGCTCTACTTATTGGCTGTATTTCTGGGGCTGGAATGGTACCGGAAATTATGAGTTGTATTTAGCAAATAGTTCAGATGGAATAAATTGGAGGGCATATAGCTTATCACCTATCTTAAGCTCAAGCCAATTTTATCCTGAAAGGGGTATTTCTCTTCAAAATGTAAGATATGTTAAAAAAGGATTTTGGGTAATGTATATAGAACATAGTGCTTATGATATTGTTTATGCGACCTCTACAGATGGAATTTCTTGGACAGTGCAAAATAATGGAAAACCAATTATAGTTACTACAGACTGGGGTTATAAAACTTGTAACCCTAAATTTATAGAATTAGAGGATAATAAGTATATTATGGGAATCAACAGTTATCCTGGCAATGGCGTGTATTGGCGTGGTGGTTTTTTAATTTCTACTAATTTAATTGATTGGGTAGATTATGGAAAAATTGTTTTAGATGCTGGAGCAGACAGTTATTGGGATGATGACAGAATTGAACATTTAGAGATAATTAAAGATGATATTAATGGAGAGATAATTGGCATGACCTACTTTGGCTGTCCTTCAGGACATGCTACATGGCATTGTGCAATTGGTTACACAACAATCAACCAATCTAAAACTAGTTCAGGGAATTATACAATGAAAATTCATAATGCAGGTGGGAGTACAACAGCGCTTCATAATATAACCCATTTAAAAGATGGGGAACAAATTTATTATGTTTGGTGTAATGATTCAGCAGGAAATTCAAATATAACAGAAACAAGAATTTTAAATGTTGACGCAAAACAGAAAATAGGTAATGACTCTCTTATCTTAAAAATGCATTTTGATAATAATCTAAAATATGGTGAAAATAATAGTTTTGTTTATGATTTTTCTGGTAATGGGAACAATGGAATTGTAATGGGAGCGTTTTGGACCCCATCTGGTAAGTTCAATGGCTCATTTAACTTTGATGGAAATGAAGATTATATTGCTTTAGGAAATAGCAACATTCTAAATCTAACTTATTTTACAATATCATTTTGGGCAAAACCAAATCAAATATCAGACCTTAGATTTATTCTCTCAAAAAGATATGGTAGTGATTATACTGTCCCTTATCAATTATATTTTAAGTATGGGAGATTAAGACTTGTAATGGGAAATAAAACTACAAGTATGTGTGCATATAGCCCCATATCAACAGCAAATGAATGGCAATATTTTACAGCAGTAGTTAATGGTACAAGTATGAAAGTTTATAGAAACGCAGTTGAGGGAATTTCAACAGAATTTATTGGACAAAGGCAGTATAATAATAAAAATTTATATATTGGGAAATACGGAAGTTCAAATAAACTTTGGTATAATGGCTTAATAGACGAGCTAAAAATATGGAATAAAGCTCTAACAGAAGAAGAAATAAAAGAAGAATATGAAAAAGCAGATGAACCAGAAAATATTGGCATGGTTCTATATTTTTCTTTTAATGAGACAAATAGCAATACTGCACATGATTCTATAGGAAAAAATCATGGCACTATTCATGGTGCAGAATGGACACAAGGTAAAATGGGAAATGCTCTGAACTTTGATGGAAATGAAGATTATATTGCTTTAGGAAATAGCAACATTCTAAATCTAACTTATTTTACAATATCATTTTGGGCAAAACCAAATCAAATATCAGACCTTAGATTTATTCTCTCAAAAAGATATGGTAGTGATTATACTGTCCCTTATCAATTATATTTTAAGTATGGGAGATTAAGACTTGTAATGGGAAATAAAACTACAAGTATGTGTGCATATAGCCCCATATCAACAGCAAATGAATGGCAATATTTTACAGCAGTAGTTAATGGTACAAGTATGAAAGTTTATAGAAACGCAGTTGAGGGAATTTCAACAGAATTTATTGGACAAAGGCAGTATAATAATAAAAATTTATATATTGGGAAATACGGAAGTTCAAATAAACTTTGGTATAATGGCTTAATAGACGAGCTAAAAATATGGAATAAAGCTCTAACAGAAGAAGAAATAAAAGAAGAATATGAAAAAGCAGATGAACCAGAATCTTTGTAACTTGAATGTAGTTACAAATGGAAAGGTTTATAAAGTTTAGAATTATCAGATTTTTATGAAAAGAAGAACATATAGTGTTATAAATGAAGAGTTTAGCTTATTTTTAAATGAATTAGATAAAGAACTAAAAGCTACAGAAATGGGATATTCCTTAGTTGGAGGAGCTGCGGTTCAGACACATTTAGCAAACTTATTATCTAGAAAGTATGAAAAAAGTATAGGAGAATTAGATGATAAAGTAAGACTTCAGAATTATATCAGGGCTACAGATGATGTAGATCTTTGTTTGCCAATTACTAATGATGCAGAAGGTGCTAAAAAGATTCTGGCTCTCATCAAATCTTTAGAAAAAGAGCTCATCTCACCAACAGAGCAGCACTTCATAAAATATACTTTAGAAAGATCTGGAATAAGAAGGCCAGTTTTTAGGGTGTATGTCGACGGTGAAACTGTTCAGGATAGTTTAATTAAACTAAATCTGTACACTAGCGCGAAAGATGTTCGAGGTTTTGACGCTGGAAAATATTCAAGATTTGTAGATAATTCACAAGAAATTTCTTTCCCTTATTGTAATAATTTTGATGTAAAAGCAAGAGTTGCCAGTAAAGAAGACACTCTTGCAGGAAAAATATCTAGATTTAGTCCTAAAGATGCCATGGATATTTGGAATCTAACCCTACTAACTGAAGAACTTGGCGAAAAGTTAGATACCCGAGAAATGAAAAATATGCTTTTACCAAATCATGAAGAACATTATAATCTTTTCATGCATGGATTAAAAGTTTCACAAGGTAAAGAAGAACCTATAAACCATCCAGACTTGATTAATTAAATGTGTATTTTAAAAAATTTATTTAATCACTAATTTTAAATATACCTTTTTCTTATTGTTTTTATGGATTATAAAAAAATAGGTTTAATGTCTGGAATTGAAATACATCAACAACTTGATACTGGTAAGTTGTTTTGTTCTTGTCCAAGTGTTTTGAGAACAGATAAGCCAGACTTAAATGTTGGAAGAAGACTACATGTTGTGGCAGGAGAAGCTGGTCAGACAGATGAGGCGGCTGAATATGAAAAAACAAGAGACAGGCAATTTATTTATGAGTTTTATAATGATACAAACTGCTTAATTGAATTAGATGAAGCACCCCCTAAACTTATTAATCAAGATGCATTGAAAATAGCTCTTCAGATTTCTCTTCTTTTGAATTGTGAAATAGTTCCTGTTAGTCAGATTATGAGGAAGACAGTTATAGATGGAAGTAATACATCTGGTTTCCAACGCACAGTTCAAATAGCACGAAATGGCTATGTTGAAACAAAACAAGGCAAAATTGGTATTGAGGGTGTGTTTCTTGAAGAAGATGCCGCAAGAATAATTTCTCGAGATAAAGAGAATAATAAAATTGTATATAGACTTGACAGACTTGGTATCCCTCTTGTAGAAATAGCAACTGCTCCGGATATTAAGACTCCTAAACAGGCTAGAGAAGTTGCTTTACAAATTGGCGAAATTCTTCGGGCATGTAAAGTAAAAAGAGGCATAGGCACAATTCGACAAGATGTAAATATATCCATTGCAAATGGAAAAAAACAAAGAAAGAGAATTGAAGTTAAAGGTGTTCAAGAGCCGCGGTTAATACAAAAGGTAATTGAAAATGAAGCTAAAAGGCAGCTTGAACTTATAAAGAAAAAGAAAAATATAAACGAGGTACGCAAGGCAAATCCAGATGGCTCTACATCATTTCTTAGACCAATGCCTGGTGCATCTCGAATGTATCCTGAAACAGACCTTCCACTTTTAAAAATTTCAAGGCAGTTAATTGATGAAGTTAAAAAATCTCTGCCGAGACTTAAGTCAGAGCTCCGGCATGAGTTAAGACAGGAAGGTTTAAATGAAGAATTAATTTCTTTATTGCTTAAAGAAAATAAGCTGCAGGAATATAAAGAGCTTCTTCATATAATAGAAGAGCCTAGCCTCATTGTAAAAATGCTTACTCTCTGGTTGAAGGAAATTGCAAGCCATGAAAAAAAATCACAAACAGCAGCCCAAAAAAAATTAAATATAGATGTTCTTGAAGCAATCTTACAGAGTTTAAATAAAAACCAAATACAAGAAACAGATATCAAACAAATTATGGCAGATATTGTTAATGGAAAAAATGTACAAGAGGCATTAAAAATAGAAAAAGTAGATATAGGCAAGATAGAAGAAGAAATTCTTCACTTAATTAAAGGAAAACCTGGCTTAAACATAAATGCATATATGGGTCTCATTATGAAAAAATTTAAGGGTTTCTCAGGAAAACAAATTATTGAGATTCTGAAGAAGTATGTTAAGTAGCTAAAGATATAATCAAAACATCTAATATAAAACAGTATTTATATTATGAACTTTGTAAACCAAAGCAGACTCTATTTTTTGAATATTTTTTGGAAATTTGTTTTTTAGTTCTCTTAAAAAATCATGTAACTCGAAATGAGAGGGGAAAACACACTCAAATTCCAGATCCCATCTACCCATCTCTTTTATTATTTTTATTGTAGAAGTAAAAAAGGCTATATAGCTAATTATCTCTTTTTCTTTTTCTTCATTTATGTTTGTTAGATTCAAAAAAACATAAAAATTGTTTAAACCAAGTAAAGAATATTCTAGTCTTATCTTGTATCCATAGATTATCTTGTCTTTCTCCATCCTCTTTATTCTTGCTCTTATTGTTTGCGGAGAAAGTTTTAATTTTTCCATTAACTCAAGCATACTAACTCGTGAATTTTGTTTTATAGAATTTATTATTTTGATGTCTGTTTTATCTATTTTTATTACTGGTTTTTCTTCAGTTGTGAAATCAATTTTTTGGTCTAGTCTGTTATAAAGAAAATTATATGGAAAGTGATAAGACTTTTCACCAATACATAATTCTTTATCTAAGATGTAGTTATTGAATTTGTAAATTATTTTGCTGTATATAGAATTCATCTCTTCTAAATTTCTTGCTAAAAAGACTATGCAGAAATCAAAGTTTCCATCAAGGGTAGCAACCCAGTGTATATTTTTTATTTTTTCTAAATCATCTAAAAGTTTTTTCTTTAATTGTTCATTAAAATGGTGAAATTTGAGGAAGAGTTTACAATGTAAATAGCTAAGTCTTTTCCGGTCAACTATTGTGCAAAATAAATTAATCAAGCCCGTATCTTGCATTCTCTTGACACGATAAGCAACAACATTTTTTGGTAATTTCACAGTTTTGCCAATTTGAGAAAATGATTGCCTAGAATTTTCAAATAAAGCTAAGATTATTTTTTTGTCTTTCTCATCAAGTTTAATTTTTTTAATTTGTTTAACTAATTTCTTCTTCATTATATCAAATAGTAATTATTCTTTATAAATTCTTCCTTTTTGTTCAAGATTTAAAGGGAAAGTTTGATATAATTTAAAATTCATGTTGTATTTAATAAGAAACTAAGATGTTAGAAAAAATAGCGGTTGTTGAAATTCCACCCTGTGATAGAGATTTTACTACTACCTGCGGAGTCGTTATAGAATTTGATGAAAATTCAAAAAGATTGTTTGTTAACAGTAAAGAAAGAAAGTGGAAATATTCTAGACCACCAGAAGTTGGAGATAAGATATACCTAGGATGCTGCCATTCTTCTGGTGAAACATGTGATCACTGTCAAGGGAGGGAGTTATATGGTGAAATCAAAGAAATAAAGACTCTTGAAAATGCTAAGACCAAAATTTGAAAAAAACATAAGATATGAATCAGACTTAAGAGGAAAAGAGCCAGAATTTTTCATACAAATTGGTTTTGATAGCATTCATGATGTTCTTTTATCAATTGCTCATAGGCAATTGAGCAATGAAGGTTCTGGTTTGGTATGGAATAGTGAAAACAAAAGTTGGGCGAGAGTCATAAATGGCAAAACACTTTCTAATGCTTATGAAAAAAATAAAAAAGATACAAGAATCTATCATAATAAAATTGAAGAGCATATAGAAGCTCTTGGTTTAGACAAGCTAAAAGAAAAAGATGAGAATTTAGAATTCATTATAATAAGCAATGGAAATCTTGGAAACAATCTTTGGCATGTTGCTTGGCAGTACGACAAAGAAAGAAGACTTTATCATTTAAAAGATGAGCCCTTCACAGAAAGGGTGTATTCATGTCTTGTTACTTCAAGAGATAAAAGCAAAAGACTAGGAATAAAAAGAATAAAATTTAATGAAGCAGAAGAAGTATTTGACGAAGCTGGCAGAACTATCTCAAGGGGGGTTAAATGGTGTGCTTATGGACAGCAAATTGTTAGAACAGACAATGAGAGAAATATCACAGAAGTTGTGCCAATTGAAGAAATTGTAGAGCAATTTTATGATGTTAGGCATGTTTTTGATTTAAAAGACTTTGACAAGAGAAAAGAAAAAGATGGAATGGTGATTAGCAAATTATATGAAGATTATCCTACAAAATTCAGAGAAAATATGCTGATTAAGTTAAGAGAATTTCCAAGAGCAAAATATTATCATTCAACTCTTGGGACAAACGAAGAAGGCATTGTAATTTATCATTATAAGGATAAGATAGAAGAAATTGGAAAAAGACTTGTTGATAAAGGAGTAAAAGATGCCATAATCTTAGACCAAGGAGGGAGTGTAGGAATTTATTCCTCTTGGCTGAATGGCTTTTTAACAAGAAGCTCGTATTTCCGTCCTGCGCGAATTTCCACAATTGCTTTTGTTTTGAAATGATGAAAAAATATTATGCAAGAGTAAATCTCATACAAGCAGGAGTTAGTTATTTGTCAGAGCATCACCCATATGCAATGGGAGACAATTTTTCATTAGAAGCAACATCTCCAGAAGAAGCTGTAAAAAAAGCTTATGAACAATCAAGTGGGGAAGCATTTTCAGAATTTGATCCTTATATCAAGACAACTGAAGGCCTTTATTGTTTAATAAACATAGAGATAACCGAAGATTGCGAAAGTAAAGAGCCAAAATTTTGGAAAGCAGACATAAAAAATGGAAAAATAATCATTAAAAAAAGATAGTTAAGTGAAAAATGATATACAAAGTTATGTTAAATTATAATTGGGGAAGAGAATTAGACGAAAGTTTAGTAGCAGATGATTTCGTTATTAATACAACAGAGCATTTTATTATAGCAGATTCTTTAGACAATGCAAAACTAAAAGCTGAAAAACTTAGAGAGGAAGAGAGAAGATTAGTTCAAATAAGTTTAAACCTTCCTTATATTGGGATTGAAAAAATTATGTCACAAAGAGAATTAATTCCATATATTGCAAAAATAAAACTTTCAGATGAGCAAGAAATATCAAGAGTTGTTGGAGTAAAACCCAATGAAGATTACAAGAAAACTATTGAGAGCTATTTAAAGAGGTGCTCTTCCAGTTGGTTATGGCAAAAAAGAGGTAGAGGAATTAGTATAGAAGAAATAATAAAAACAACAACTGAATAAATTTATAAACTTATTTTCTCTTTTTTTGAGATGGAAAGAACTTACATTAAGGATATAAAATCAAAAATTGGAGAAGACATAGAAATTAAAGGATTTGTTCATGAAATAAGGGATCAGAGTAAAATCAAGTTTATTATAATCAGAGATGTAACTGGGGTTATTCAATGTATTGTTAAACCAGAACAAAAAGAAGTATTTAACGAGATTGTGAAAATTCCAAGAGAAAGTGTTTTAAAAATAACTGGAAAAGTAAAATCAAATAAACAAGCTCCTGGAGGAATTGAAATTTTAATTAGGGATTATGAAGTTCTTTCAAGAGCAGACTCGCCTCTACCAATTCCTGTTATTGAAAAAGGGCAGGAAGTTTCTTTACCAAAAAAATTAGATTATAGGTGGATTGAATTAAGAAAATCTAAAAATTTGTTAATTTTTAAAATATGGACATTTATGGAAAAAGCAATGAGAGAATATTGGGGTAAAAATAGTTATATTCAAATTTATAGTCCTAAATTTATGCCATCTCCAAGTGAAAGTGGAGCAGAGTTATTTAGTGTAAATTATTTTGGCAAAAAAGCATATTTAGCTCAGAGCCCCCAGTTTTATAAGCAAATGGCAATGGCCTCTGGATTTGAGAAAGTTTTTGAAATAGGGCCTGTTTTTAGAGCAAATCCTTCACATACAGTCAGACATGATACAGAGTTTACAATGATAGATATGGAAATCTCATATGTTGACTCTCATGAGGATGTAATGAAAGTTGAGGAAGAATGGATTAATTATTTTATTAAAAGAATAAAAGAAGAATATGGGGAAAAAATTAAAGAGGTTTTTGATGCTGATGTTAATATTCCTAAACTTCCTTTTCCTAGGTTAACAATGAAAGAAGCTCAAAAATTGCTTAGAAAAAAAGGGTACAAAGGGCCAAAAGATGATTTAGATGCAGAAGGAGAAAAATTGCTTTGTGAAATTATTAAAAAGAAATTTAATCATGAATTTGTTTTTGTTACTGAGTATCCTTGGTCTGCAAGACCTTTCTATCATATGAAGAAAGAAGGAACAAATAACATTACCAAAAGTTTTGATTTAGTTTGTAAAGGAACAGAAGTTACAACAGGAGCCCAAAGAGAGCATAGATATAGGATTTTAAAAGAACAAGCTAAGGAAAAGAAAATTAATTTAAAACTTATTAAAGATTACTTGAATTTTTTTAAATATGGGTGCCCTCCACATGGTGGTTTTGCAATTAGCCCTACTAGATTCTTAATGTTATTATTAAATATAAAAAACGTTAGAGAAGTGACTTTTTTGCCGAGAGATACAGAGAGACTTACTCCGTGAGTTAAAAATATTTAAGAATATTACTTTATGAGAAGAAAATGGAAAACGTACACAAAACAGATTTTCGCACACATACATGCGGCGAACTACGAAAAAAAGATATGAACAAGAAAGTCACGCTCTGTGGTTGGGCAAATACAGTAAGAGAACATGGCAAGTTAATTTTTATTGACTTGCGTGATAGATATGGAATAACTCAGATTGTTTGTAGAGATATTGCTGAGGCGAAAAAAGTTGCTCTTGAGACAGTTATGCAAGTTAAAGGTCAGGTCAAGGAACGAAAAAAAGGAACAGAAAATAAAAATCTTACAACTGGCGAAATTGAAATTCTCGCAAATGAAATCAAAATACTTACAAAAGCAGCTAAACTTCCTATCCAGGTAAATAAAAATGAAGCTGTTGATGAAAATACAAGACTTAAGTATAGATTTTTAGATTTAAGAAGACCAGAAATGCAAAAAGCTCTTGACTTTAGAAATAAAGTTATTATTGCTGCTCGTGAATATTTTGAGCAGCAAGAGTTTATTGAGGTTGAAACACCTATCTTAGTTAAACCAACACCAGAAGGTGCAAGAGATTACATTGTGCCGAGCAGAGTAAACCCTGGCAAGTTTTATGCTCTTCCTCAAAGTCCACAGCTTTACAAACAGATTTTAATGATCGCTGGTTTTGACAGATATTTTCAAATAGCAAGATGTCTAAGAGATGAAGACTTAAGAGCAGACAGGCAGCCAGAACACACGCAGATTGATCTTGAAGTTTCGTTTGTAACAGGAGAAGATATTATGAAAATTGTAGAAGGAATGTATAAACATATTTTTAAAAAAGTCCTAGGCATTGAATTAAAAATACCTTTTCCACGTTTGACATATAAAGAAGCAATGTCAAAGTATAGAACAGACAAGCCAGATATTCGCAAGAACAAAAAAGACAAAAAAGAATACGCATTTTGTTGGATTTATGATTTTCCTCTTTTCGCTTATAATAAACAAGAAAAAAAATGGGAACCAGAACATCATATTTTCAGTTCACCAAAACAACAAGACATTAAACTTCTTGATACAGACCCAGGAAAAGTAAAAGGAGCATTATTTGATATTGTTTTGAATGGCAGTGAACTTGGCTCTGGCTCTATACGTATTAATGATCCTGAACTTCAAGAAAAAGTTATGAAAATTATTGGCTTGTCAAAAAAAGAAGCATATAAAAAATTCGGCTTTCTCTTAGATGCTTATAAATACGCTGGACCGCCACATGGGGGCATGGGACTTGGCCTTGATAGACTTATTGCAATAATGCTTGGTTATTCTGACATAAGAGAAGTAATTGCATTTCCGCGAAATAAGGCTGCTCAAAATCCAATGGATGATTCTCCTTCGGAGATTTCAAAACAGCAGCTTGACGAGGCACATATTTCTCTGAAAGGGAAGAAATAGCATATATGTTTGGGATTTAAGTACCCCTTACAATCCAGATGCAATGGATTGGCCACAATTCCAGCACGATCCCCAACATACTGGCAATTACGGTCGTGGAGAGATACTAAAGTTATTTATAAAGTCTATGATAAACAACACAGGTACAAAAATAATAACAGGTAGATTGTTTATAGAAGTAGGGAAGAAAGGCGAAATAAGTGGTTTAACACAGATTAAAACCATCATTGATAAACAAATCAGTGTTTCTGCTGGCAGTTATCTTGCTCTTGATAAGGAATGGGCAACTACAGGCTATTTCACGCCGACAGAAACTGGAGAATATTCTGTTTATGCAACTTTATTGGATGATAAAGGAAATGTAATAGAAACAACTGACGGAAAACTTGAATCAAGTTATGAGTTTGAAGTTGTTTCTTAAATAAATCTGCCTTATTCAAATTACACCCCACCACCTTTATGACTTATCTTTTTCATTAAGAACTCTCTTATATGTTCTGCTGCTTTTATACCCACTGCAGGTATATGTCCTTCTGATGTTATTCCACGTCTAGCATAGGCGTGATAACCTGCTGTTTGTATATTAATTGTTGAAAATCCAAGCATCCTTGCTAGTATGCCTCTATAAACATCAACATTCTGAACTCTTTCATAAGGGACATTAGAATATCTTTTCCAGATTATTCCTCTTTGCAGCTTAAGATTTGTAGCTGTAAATTCATAATGCCAGTTGTTATAAGCTAATTGTGCGAAAATCTCGCTGATTCCAAAAACAAGAATTAACCAAAAAATAATTCCAATTAAAATTATTGGCCATCCAATCCCTTTTCCACCTGCTGTTGCTGATATCAGGACAAGAATCAAGAAAATTCCAAATATTCCCAAGAAAGGGTATGCTCTTAATCTAAAGATCCATTTTGCTCCTGATTGTAATTTTTCCATTTTATTTACCCCCAATTCTGATGCCACGAGAACTTCCTCCAAATCTGAGTCCCCTGATATGCCCGTATCTTGTTGCAAGTACTCCAAATAAAGCTAAAAGAAGTCCGACAACAAATAAAATTCCAGCGAGGGCATACTGTCCTACAATAAGGGAGTAAATACTTATGAGAATAAGAATAATACCAATAATTATCATAATTGTTCCTCTAATTTTATTTCCTCTGATTCTCCATCTCTCACTAACTTCATAAGCTTTTCCTATTGTTTCTTGTACTGGCATAAATTAATTAGATTCTGAGTATTTAAAAGCTTTTTCACCACCCTGCTTGACAGAAAAATTTATGTTTCAGAGTGCAACAATGTTTAAATATCTTAGAAATTTATAAAAATTAACAATGTCAAAAGAGAAACGATTTGGGGGACTTGCAGCAATCCTTTTTGCTGCAAGTAGTTGTCTGGGTGGTTGTAATTCTGATAATAATTCACTTATTTTTGATAGGCCTAATACACCAATAATATCTTTTTCAGAAGATTTTTCTAAAAGACCTTATATTAAAGAAAAAGCTGGAATATATCATATTTATATTGAACAAAAAACAAGAGGAAAAATTGAATCCCAGGAAATATATTCTACAAAAAGAGAGATAACAAAAACAGGAATTAGGCAAGGCAAAGTATATTTTACACAACTAACTAGGGAAGGAGATGAAAGATATTTTATAATGAATTTAGATGGAACAGACAGGCAGAGAGTAAGAAACTGAAAACCAGACCCTTGCACAGGAAGATTTATAAACTATAGTTAGCTACAGTTTAGTATAGAAATCATAAAATGATAACAACAATACAACTTGACAACAAAATAAAAGAAAAACTAGATCATCTAAAAGTCCACCATAGAGAAACATACAATGAAGTAATTGCTAGGTTGATAAATGGAAGTTCACCTAAAGAAATAGATAAAGATAGTTTAATTGAAACAATAGAAATACTTTCTGATCCAGAAACACTTAAAGATATAGCAGTAGCACTAGAAGAATATGAAAGAAAGGGCGGAAAAACATTCGAGCAAGTAGAAAAAGAGTTAGAGATTTAAAATGTATTCTATTGAAATTCAAAGTCCTGCTGAAAAATTTCTTAAAAAATTAGATAAAAAAGAACAAAGAAGAATAATAAATAAATTAAAAGAGCTAAAGAAAAATCCAGAGATTGGAAAACCTCTTGTGGGCAAATTAGCTGGATTATGGAGTTTAAGAATAGGAATTTACAGAACAATTTATCAAATAAGACATTCAGAATTACTAATTCTTATTTTAAAAATAGGCCATAGAAAAAAGATTTATGGATAATTAAATAGCATAAAAATAAATAACATCAAATTTATAAATTCTCTTTCTTTGTTGTTTTTATGGCAGATGCATTATGGCATAAAGTTAGTGAAGAGGAAAAGGAAAAAATTAGAGAGCAAGCAAAAAAAATCATGGATAATTTTGCTGCTGTTCTTGAACCTTTAGAGCATGAAACACGGGAAGTAAGAATTGAGAGACAAGAAGACACAAGACAGGAAATTAATGGAAAAGAAGCAGACCCTGAATTCAGGAAGATTATGTTTAAAAACGCAAAAAATAAAAATGGAAAACATATAATAGCTGAAAAAGGAGAGTGGGTTTGAGATTAAAATGTGGGAAGGAAAACTAATAATTGCATCAGGACCTGTAATAATAGAAGATGGCAAGCTATTAGTTAATAAAGATAATAAAGATGATTTTTATAAACTTCCTGGAGGAACAATTGAAAAAGGAATTGAAGATTTAGAAGAAGCATGTCATCACGAGGTTAAAGAAGAAAATAATGCAGAAATAGAAATTATTAAACCACTAAGTCCAATGATTCTTTGGAAAAATCCGCAAACAGAAGAAAAAATGGCTGTTGTTCTTATACATTATCTTGCCAAATTAAAAAATAAAGAAGATATAAAGGCGATTCCACCAATTCAAGAAGTAAAATGGCTTGATATAGAAGAGATTAAGCAAGAAAAACATTTTGTTGCTCCAAATATTAAATTTCTTATTGAAAAAGGAGATATAAAATGAATCCACTGGAAAAACTCGGGCAAATAAAATCTGGAAAATTAACAGCAGAGCAGAACATAAAGAATTTTCTTGACAAAATTAAAAAACAAAATAAAAAATATAATATTTTTCTTCAAATAAATGAAAATGCATTAAAGGAAGCTAAAGCTATTGACGAGAAAATTAAGAAAAAAAAGAAAGTTGGCAGATTAGTTGGCTTGGCAGTCGGAGTTAAAGCAGCCATAAATGTTAAAGGGTTGAGGGCAAGTTGTGCAAGCCTCACTTTAAAAAATTATATATCTGGATATGATGCAACTGCTGTTGCTCACATTAGGGAGGAAGACGGTATCATAATCGGGATGACAAATTGTGATGAGTTTTGTTGTGGAGCAAGCGGCGAAACATCTGCCTTTGGCCCGTGTCAAAATCCAGCTGCTCTTGGTCTTATTCCTGGAGGAACTTCAAGTGGAAGTGCTGCAGCTATAGCAGCTGGATTTTGTGATATTGCTCTTGGAAGTGATACTGGAGGCAGTATTCGAAATCCTGCTTCACATTGTGGTGTTGTAGGGGTTAAGCCTAGTTATGGTCTTGTGTCAAGATACGGATTAATTGATATGAGCATGACATTTGATCAGATTGGTCCGCTGGCAGTAGATATCGAATCAGCTGCCTTGTTGTTGGATGTTGTTAAAGGTAAGGATGAGCATGACCCAACTACATTTACATCTGAAAATATTAAACTTGCTGATTTGAAAAAAAACAAAATTATTATCGGTGTGCCAGACATACAGATACAAGATAAGAGAATTTCTGAATTAATTAACAAAAAAGTTAAGGAAATAGCAAAAAAATATAAATGGCAAGTTAGAGAAATTAGATTAGAGCATATTGATTTAGCTGTTCAGGCATATTACCCAATTGTTTATGCTGAATTTTTTTCAGGAACGCGGAAGTTTGATGGACGAAGATATGGAGAGAAAATCGAAGAAGTATGTGGACCAGAAGTTCTACGAAGAATACTTGGGGGTAGTGAGATAAGCAAAGCAGAGTACAAAGGGATGTATTATAGAAGAGCTCTAAGAGCTAAACAATTTATTAAAGAGCAGTTTGAGAATGCTTTTAAGTTTGTAGATTGTATAATCCTTCCGACAGTTCCGAGACTTCCACATAAACTTGGAACAAACATAACACCAGAGGAGATGTATTCTTATGATACTCTTACAGTGCCTGCAAATTTAGCTGGGTTATGTGCAATAAGCTTGCCTGCAGGCAAGCTTGATAACATACCGATTGGAATGCAAATAATATGTCCTGCCTTCGATGAGAGTAAAATGCTTTCTCTGGCAAAGGTTTTTGAAAGTAGATTAAAAAGAGGTCTGTAAAAGAACGAAATTAGGAACTTTTTGAATATATTAACATTTAGAATTTATAGATAAGAGAAAATATAAAATTTATGAATGCGAAAAAAATGCAAAAATTACGCAATCATAATGCGAAAAATTACGAAGCTGAAGAGAAAATAGGTGGAAAAACAATTAAATACAAGCCCTTATGGAAATGGCTTTTAGAATAACTGAGATTTTTTCTGTTGTAAGGGTTTTTGAAGAAGACTAAATTTTTTAATCAATCCTAAAAAATTTTTTAATTAATTTCCAGATTTTTGTGCCAATTTTTTCTTGTTTTATTTTCCCCGTTTGCTCTTCTGAAACTTCTTCTATTGTTTCTTCAATGTTCTTTTCCTCAGATCTTTGTTTTTTTAATTTTAAAGAAAATAAGGGGGTTATTTTTTCTGGCTTTTTGATTGTTAAACTAATACTTTCATCGCAATTATCAAATAAATAGGCTTTTCCAGGTAAAATATCAAAGTTCATATCTGGATAAGTTGGCCACCGCTCTTTTCTATTTATTTGCCATGTTGATATTTCACAATGAATATTATTAGCTTGCAGAAACTGTTCATAAACTTCTTTGGTGGTGTATCCTTTAAACGGAACGCCAATATAATTATGGCCTTTTTTAATATCTAATGGAACTTTATCAACTTCATACCCTTGTATTGTTATTATTTTCTGTTTGTGTTTATTTTCTATAATAAAGCCTTCGCCAACATCTAATTGCATATTAGAAAGTTCCCCTGTATTTGAATTCATAAATTTATCTTGAAAGTCTTTCCATTCTCCTGTTGTATCTTCCAAATTGACTTGCCAAGCCATTTCATATCTATAATCTCCTTCTCCTGCTTCTAATTTCCAAATAACATCTGCTGTTGCAGCAGATTTTTCACCTTCAAGCTTACCTCCAAACAAATCTTGGACACTATTGCTTTCTGGCTTATACATAAGAGAAACAAAATTCATACCAGGAAGAAGAATTATTTCCTGTGTTTTTAATTCTCTTGCTTCAATTTTTTTTGTGACTTTTTGAGGTTCTATTTTTTCTCTCTCTTCTCCAAGCAATTCTATTTTCTTGCAAATACCATTCTTACAAGTCATGCTCTCTTCTATTTCTGAACAATTTTTTCTCTCTTTTTTTACCTCATTATCTAAACAATAATATTCATAAAGTATATCTGGATATTTACTATCACAATGATCTTTATAAGTTTTATTTCCATAAGTTATTTGCCCAGAGACATAGTAATCTTTTCCTTTATCAGGATCTTTACATTGTATTTGGGTTGGTGTTGGACTAGGACTTTGGGAATCTATTGGAGAAGGATTTGGTGAATATTCTGGGCTTGAAGTAGGTGTTGGACTAGGGCTTGGAGTTTCTGATGCCATGCCAGTTATTCCTGGTTTTTTAATAAAAACAAGTCCAGTTATTAATAAAACAACAACAACCAATAATACCCAAAACATACTACTTTTCATTTATATAATAAATATACTTTATATTTAAAACTTTTGTAAAGCTCACCTATTATGTTCGCTCGCCTTTTTTCGTGTTTGCTTTATCAATCTTTAAGATTGATTCCATAATTTTTCCTGCCCTATGCATTAACCTTAATACAATATTTAAGCTGTCTAACCTGTAAGATATTGACTTTATAGGTTTGTTCTAGCAGGTAACAACTGTTTTTAGGAATCACATTATAATTCAAATAACAACATTTTTATATACACCACCACCCATTATTTCATGAAAATAAAGGATGTAAATATAGAATGGCTTGGCCACGCAGGATTTTTAATTAGTAATAAGGGTAAGAGTATCTACATAGACCCTTATAATATCAAAGAGAGTGAGAAAAAAGCAGACATGATTTTAATAACACATAGTCATTACGACCACTGTAGTATTGCTGATATCTCCAAGATAATTAAATCTGGCACAACAATTGTATTGCCAGCAGATGTTCAAAGTAAAATAACAAAATTTGATCAAAAAATAAGTATGCAAGTTGTAGAACCCGGTGATATGCTCGATCTTGGCGCAGTTAAAATAGATGTTGTAGCTGCGTACAATATCAACAAAGAATTTCACCCTAAACAAGAAAATTGGCTTGGTTTTGTTATTAAACTTGGTTCTGTTGTTGTATATCATGCTGGAGACACAGATCTTATTCCTGAAATGCAAAAACTAACTGGTTATGGAGGACATGGAAATGAATTAGTTGTCTTGTTGCCTGTGGGTGGTAAATATACAATGAATACTGAAGAAGCTGCAAAAGCAGCTGCAATAATTAAACCCACCTTAGCTATACCAATGCATTATGCAACTATTATCGGTACTGAAGAAGATGCTCAAAAATTTTGTCAGTTATGCCAAGAAAAAGGTATAAAATGTCAGGTGTTGGAGAAAGTTTAGAAATAAACTTAGTTCTTAATTAAAATGTTAAGGATAGAAAGCGAGTATAAACTTAAAAAAAAACATTTCCGGAGGTATGGGCATCTAGAGAGCGCGAGTTATTATCCTTCCTCTGAAGAAGCAAGACACGAAGTACAAGAAAAATTAAACATACCAGATAGCGCGTTAATTAAAAGGGATATTGGCTTCTTTATTGGTGATCGCAGGATTAGGTATAAAAAAGAAATAAAATCAAGAAGAATAAGAGTTGTGTCGTTAATTAAAGAAATGCCAAGAAGGCAAATAATAACAATCAACCAAGAATTTTATAATGACCTTGGGGAGCTTTGCGCAATTGGCTATATCATACATGTGTTCAAAGACTTAAAAAGCGGGAAAATGATTATGCCCCCAGAAGATTTTATGCAGACTCTTAGAGGATATTTTTAGTCTTAATTATATGATTATTTAGCTTCTTGCAAGCCCCTCTAATTTTGATTTTAATTCATTTGGATTACTAACATAGACTAAGTTAATTCCAAATTTTTTTATATAAGCTTCTTCTTCATCTGGAAGTTTTGATGCTTTTATAAAGGGTGTGTAGATAAGATAAGTGAACTGGCAATTTTTTCCTGCCCTCAATTCAGGATGTATCTTATCTATTTTTGTTTCTATTCCTGGTTTGTTTCTCTTGATTAGTTTAAATAAATAAGTTGCATAATTTAATTCACCGTCTGTACCAGGACTTGAACCTAAATAAAGAAGAGCATCTCCAAATAAGCCTTTAATTAAATCATGTTTAAACCAATTCTTAGAATCTATAATTTTATCAAATAATGGTTTTCCATTAACTTGTATCTCTAAATATTGTTGTAGATGTTTGATTCCAAAAATTTTATCATTCTTTGGAAAAGTAGCTATTACTCTCTTTCTATCAGCTTCTTTATATTTTTTAGCTATTTCAAAACAAATTCCTCTATCTGGGAGCAATTCAATTTCAACACCACTTTCAGCAAGAGCTCTTGCTATTTCTTCTACTTGTTTTTCAAATTCTTCTTTAGAAATACCAAGCATTTTATAATAATGGAATTCTATATCCCCAGGTCCCATTAAAGATAATCTCAAAGTCATACAAGTTTTATGTATGTAAGATATTTAAACATTATTATTTTATTATTGATATGAATATCAATTCGCATCTTTTAGCTCTAAACTTTTCTTCAATTTTTCCAATCTTTCTCTATAAATTTGAATAGAATCATCCTCTGCCCCTAAGATTTTAATCTTGATTTCTAATACCTTCAACAAACTTTTATCTATCTCTTTGATATGGTATTTTCCCCTGTCAATATTCTTTTCTCGAATATCTTCTTCAATTTTTTTAAAATGTTTTTCTATCTCTTTTTTTAAACTGTCAATACCACTTCCTAGTCTTTTAGCTCTTTTAACCATTTTTCAGACAAATTTATTATGTTTATTAATTCATCAGCAGAGAGGTTATTTAATTCTTTCTCATTTCTTTTTATCCTAAGATAAGCTGAATAAATCTTCTCGCCTACAAGCTCTAAAAAATCTTCTTTGTGGTAAGCTTTTTTTGAAAATATACATTTTATCAAGTATAGTTCTCTCAACCTCAAAACAAGAGAATAAGCAACTCCATCCGGAACATTCAGACTATTTTCTTTACAGATCCTTGCAGCATCTCTGTTTATTTTAAAGATTCTTCCAATCTCTGGAATAATTTTTCTAGTATTGATATTATATTCTTTGTTGATATATTTTTCAATTAATTTTTTATTGAAAATAACTTTTATTTCTTTTAAAATACTTAAATAATTAAGATTATTTGGCAAGTTTTTTGCAAAAGAGTTCTCAGATACTAAAAGAATTTCATAAGTCTTGCAATTAATAAGTTTATTTGTATCTTTTGTAAGAATCAAAATATCAATGTCACTATTAAAATCAAAATCTTCTCTAGAATAACTTCCAAACAAATAAATTCCCATTATTTCTTCATTTAGATTATATTTAAAAATAATCTCAAAAACATCTTGAGCAATTTTTTCTTTTGATGGTTCATATAGGGTTACAACTACTTGTTTGTTTAGCCAACTTCTAGGTAATAAAACTCCTGCTGAGGTTCCAACTTCCCTTGTTTGTTTAACTATGTTTTGCATATTATAATATATTATAATAAGTATATTTATAAATGTTTTGGTTTTTTTAAAAATATATAAACTTCCTGAATTTTGTTTTTTTATGAACAAAAATTTCCAACAGCAAAAAACTCGGCAGTTAGCAAAAAAAGACAGGTCAGATAAGCAAAGTATGGACAGGAAAATAAAAAAATTGTGTGATAAAATAAACAAGAAAAAACAATATTACACAACGTCAAGTTGTGCTGGCCGTGTTGTTTTAATAAAAGCTCAGGAGAAAAAAGGCCCTGGCTTATTTTTGTTTCGGAGCCATAATAAAATAACTCTCAGCGAATTAAAAAAACAGCTTAACAAGATAAAAAGCAAGGAAAAAGGCTTTGTTTATTTTAAACAAGAAGCCTGTATTTTACATGTTGCATGTACAGATTTGCAAGCTGCACAGAATTTATTAAATAAAGCAAAATTTGCTGGCTGGAAAAAGAGTGGTTTTATTGCCAGCAACAAAAGGATAGTATGTGAGTTAATGTCAAGTGAAAAAATCGAATTACCTATAATAAACAAAGGGGAGATTTTAGTTAGCGACGATTATTTGAAACTCCTTGTTCAAGAAGCAAATAAAAAATTAGAGAAAAGCTGGAAAAAAATTAAGAAATTGAAAATATTGTTATGATTAGGAATACTTTTTGTTATACAGAGGGTTCAATTTCTTGTTTATAAAAACAATTTAGAATAGGATTCAAAAAAAGAATTTTTAATGTTCTGAGACCTTCACCCATTTTTTTTATAAGAGAAGGGTATTTTGTTTTAAAAACATCAGGTCCACAATATTTTATTGTATCTAAAAGATGATTTGCAACAACATTTTGATGTTCATAATTTGGGCTCATTTCTCTTAATTCAGGATATTTTGTTGGTTTTTCCTCAAATAAAATACTAAAACCAAATTTATGAACCAGATTACATAGTCTGCGCCCTTGATATCCTAACTTCTTTTTATCAAGAGCTGAATTGTGTGGTAAATCAAACAAAGGTGTGTATTTTGCGCTTACAACTCTTTTTAGCTCTTTAGAACTTTTTCTTAATCTTTTTTCTAGACTTTCCAACCCTTGATTCATTTTACCTCCTTAAATCTTAAAAGAATTATAATTTACTGATTTCTTCGCCTTATAAATCTTTGCATGAAATTTTTCCGTTAACTTATCGGTTGGTAAATAAGTGATTTTTGTAATTTTCTAAAAAGAATAAATATTTTAAAGAGGTATTATTTATAGATTATATGGAATTAGATGTAAATGAGTTATTTTATAAAATTGAAGATAAAAATTTAGAATATGAAGAAGGATTTGATAACGATGATATATATCTCAAACAATCGCTTCTTTTTCAACGAGTGAGGGGTATATCTTAATTGGAGTTAAGGATGATGGAACTACAATAGGTTGCAGATGTTCAGAAGAGAAAGTTAAAGCAGAATTAAGTAATTTTTCTAAAGATTTAAAGGTGGGTAAAGGAAATATAGAAATTAATTTACGAAGTATACTCTAAGGTCCTGTCTTAGGGTGAAAACAAAAGTAAAATTAAAAAACTAAGAATTCTTAGCCAAACTATGAATAATAAACTTCAAAAGTCAGCTCATAAAGTTTTTAGGTTAAAGTATCACTTTGTCTTTTGTATTAAGTATAGAAAGGATTTGTTTCTAAATGAAAAATATATAGAAACTGTTGGAGAAGGAGTAAATGCTGATGTTATAAGGAACTATATAAAAAAGCAAGGCAGGTAAGGAGAGCAATTAAAGTTATTCAATTTTACTCAATGACATTCAGTGCTCTTAGCATTAGGTGGTTCACTTACTGTTTTAATTAGATTATTAGAAAAATAACCAAAATATTATACTGGAAAATATATATTAATAAAACAAAAGATTTTTAAAGAACTAGTTTCTGTTTTATATAATTTAATTCATTGGGGGATGAATTGAATCCAAAAAGGGAATTGTCTTTCCTAATTGAATTCTTAAATATCGCAAGTAAGATGGATATTTAAATCTTTCGTTTTACTTGAATAGGAAAAAAGTGAAAGGAGGTTAAAAAGAGATAAAAAAAATGGCACTAGATTTTGCAAAAGAAGCAATAGAAAAAACAGATTCTTACAGCATAAATTTTGATGAGCTTAGGGCAGGAAAAGCTAATATCAAGGTGTTTGGAATTGGTGGAGCAGGTTGCAATACAGTTACGTGGCTTTTCAATAAGGGAATTAATGGAGCAACAGTTTATGCAGCAAATACAGATGCTTTGCATCTTAGTATAACCAAAGCTGATGAAAAGATTTTAATTGGTAAGGAATTGACTCGTGGTTTAGGTTGTGGCGGATATCCACAAAAAGGGAGAGAAGCTGCAAAAGAAGCAATCGTTGATATAAAGAAGGCAATTTCAGGAGCAGACATGGCTTTTGTTGTTGCAGGACTGGGCGGTGGAACAGGAACAGGAGCAGGACCTGTCTTCGGACAGCTTGCAAAAGAATCAGGAGCAGTTGTTATTGGCGTAGTAACAATGCCTTTTGAATGTGAAAAAGCACGGATAGATAAGGCAGAGTTTGGTTTACAAGAGTTGAGAGATTTTGTTAATACTGTTATAGTGATTGATAATAATAGACTAGTTGACATAGCAGGCATGTTACCTATAGAGCAGGCATTTGCAGTTGCAAATGAACTGGTTAGTACAATGATAAAAGGAATTGTGGAAACAATTACCTTGCCTTCATTGATTAACCTAGATTATGCAGATGTTTCTTCTGTTATGAAAGGAGGAGATGTTGCTGTTATAGGTATAGGGGAGGCAGATACAACAAGCAGAGTAGATGATGCTGTTAAACAAGCTTTAACTCATCCTTTATTAGATGTGGATTATAAGGGAGCAACAGGTGCACTGATACATGTAACTTGTGGTCAGGACCTGAAGCTCGAAGAGTTCAGCAATATTGGGCAATTAATTTCTGAGAACTTAAATCCAGAAGCTCAAGTAATTATAGGAGCAAGAATAAACAAGGAATTTCAAGGAAAAGTAAGGGTTATTACAATCATGACTGGTGTTTCTTCACCATATATACTTGGAAAGTCAAAACAACGAGAATCTTCGCCAACCCCAGAGATATCAGAGCTTGGGATAGAGTTTTTTAAGTAAGCTAAGAAATAATATTTCCTTTAGTAGTTTTTTTCTTGCCAGCCACTTTTGGCTGGCTTTTTTTATTATGAAATTTTCTTTGAAAAACCTTTTAGCCTGAATTCTGAATCAGACATAACATTTAGATGAAAAAATCGTAAAGGCACCCGAGGAAATTAGATCTTCGTATGCGACTAGGAGGAGTCGCCGAAGGCAATTTAGGTTGGGGAAAAGACAGGAGTATCACCAAATTTATATAGTATCTATTTCTTCTTAGGGCTATGGAAAGAGGATTAGTAATATTAAGTTTATCATTGTTAGTAATTCCAACAGTACTTGGGGCAATGGACCCTGTAAGAGGATTTTGCGAGCATCAAGATTATACGGTAGATTTGGGTTTTTATGAGAATGATTCCGCATATTACTTTTGTGTTTTTGATGACGAGAACAAATGTGATATGAATGAGTTTTATAGGGGAAATTGCGGACAAGAATTTAAAAAAGAATTTCAATGTAGAGAAGAAGGAAAGATTGTTTTTTCGCAATTTGAGGAATGTTGTAAGGGTCTGAAACCATACTTACCTCCAGACATAATTGGACAATCATCTTGCCAACCATTCTCAAAAAGGTTTGTTGGAAATCTAAAATATATTTCTCTTTATTGGGCAGTGGGAATAGCAATTCTCATCTTGATAGTATTTATTATTGTAAGGGTTATTAGGAAGAAGAAATAATTCTTAACATATTTTATGGGAAAGTTTCTATAAGCGAGCCCAGCCCTAATAATTAACTTATTTTATTTATCTTGTAGGCGTTTTCGGGAATTGAGCATAACATCGGGCTTAAGCAACCAGAAGGGCTCAAGTGGAACGAAGTGACTTCAAGTTTTTCTCCGAATACTTAAAGGGATTGGATTTTAGTGCAACGTTCGGCGAAGCCGAAAAAATCAAAGTCGTCGTGACTATATTTTTTTGTTTTTTAGGGGGTTATCGTCGCTTTTTTGCTTCTTTTTTCTAAAAAGAAGAGAATTAAATAATACTTTTTTGGGTGGGAATTATTATTGAGTTGGATTATTAACTCTTCCTATAAATAGAATATTACCAGTTTTTGTTTCTTGGATTATAAATATAAATGGATGGTCTGCTCTAAACTCCACATAATGAGGCATTGCAGCTCCAGCCATCATGCTAATAACAGTTGCTGCGGCTGCTTCTGTTCCTTCTTCGTAAACATCGATGTATGCTTTATGTAGTACTTTATCTATGTAAAGCAAATCAGTTCCATCCATTCCAGAAAAATCTGCACCAGGCCAAGTAAATGGCAAATCCATTCCCATGCTTTTTAAGTAGTCTGATAAAGAATAAGATGTTTCAAAAGTGTATTTAGGCATGTAAATATAAACTGTTTCAGGCTTGAGTTTGTTTCTCCATTCTTGAAGTTTTCCCTCAGTTAGTATTGATTCTATTTGGGTCATATCACTTTGTTGAGGTTCAATTCCTTCCATTTCAAATCTTCTTTGAAGCATTGGATCTGTTATTTCTGTTCTTGGAAGGAGAACTAACATGGATATCTTATCTCCTTGATAATGCATTTCAAGTATCTGCACTCCATCAGATTCGACATAATTAAAATCCAGTTCGTCATCTGTAAGCCTCATCATTGGAACTTTTATTTTTGAACCAGACTCAAGAGTGAAGTCTTCTGGTTTTGTATCATCCCTATCAAATTGGTGTTCCCATTTTCCTTTGAAATATATAGCATTTGTTAGAACAGCACGAGACATCTCGTTAAACATACTTGGAGAAACAATATTTGTAATCTTATTGTTCGTATTTTTTGAAACCCAACTATTAATATCAGAACTCGCACCACTAGGATTATTAACAAAATCAAGATTTTTAATTTCACCTAGATAATATCTACTTATGGTATCTTTGTAATTTTTCAAAAAAGGATAATCTTTCTGTAACCATATTGCATTGGCTGTGCTTAGTTTATATTTACTACTTGCTTTGTTTAAGGTATTTAATATCTTAGCGTATGAAGATCTTCTTGAATTCTCATTTACTGTAAAATGGAAAATACTTTGAATTTCATTGGCTGTTTCTCCACGAGCACCTTCATAAGCCATTGCCATAGCAGTTGATATGCTCCAAGGGGAGAAAAAAATGTTCTCATTAGATTCTTTATTTACCTCAGAATAGAGGTCAATAGCAAATTGATTGTTCGCGTTAGCTACTTCTGTAACTCCTTGGAGTGTTGCTCCACTATCATCAGCGGTTGGAATGAAGATATCTCCCCATCCAAAATTAAAGAAACCATAAATTACGAATCCAATAATTATAATAAAACCTAAAGCGATGAATTTTTTTGCATCCCATCTTATCAGAGTTAATTTGTTTTTAATAAATATAATAATCTTCATTAGAATGCAAGAAACAATATATAACCAAAGAATTTCTATTATTAAACCAACAATCATAAATAATCCCATGCCAAACATAAAGGAAAAAACCAAAGGAAACCCTAATACCATTACTATTGGGATGAGTGTATTCTGAAGACCTACAGACATTAACTTAAAAGCCATGAAACCTGTAAGAAGCAGTAGCAAAATTGTTAAAATTATTTTCTTCCAATTTGGTTTAAAAAATTCTTTAAGCATAATATTAATTATTTATTTTAAATAGTACATAAATGTTTTCTTAACTTCGATTTAGTTTGAAGTGAATTTTGTATTTGGGCGGGAAAAAATATTATTTCTATTAATTTCAAAAACGAAGTTTTTGAATATCTATCCCGAAGGGATGGCGACGACAACCCCTTTAAATAAATCTACACGACGATTGAAACTAACACCTATTTCACGAGATGTTTTATTCAAAATATGTGAAATATAAACAAAAAGTTGGGTGTTTTTCAATGAAACAGAAGTTTCTTTATCAGAGTGAAGTAAGAATTAAGAAGCAGAGAGAACACCAAGATAGTAAAGATACAAACGAGAATTCAAAAACTAAAATGCCTCGACTTTTTTAATGGGCTTCATGTGTTTTTCTCCCCATTTATTAAAAAAAATTAACTTGTCTAATTCTTTTTTGTATTTTTGCTTTCCCTTGCCTACCTCAAAACCAATTGGAAATATCGCATCTACTTCAATATTTTCCGGAATTTCAAGGGCTTTTTTTATTAATCTGTCTGAATATGCTCCAACCCAACAAGTTGCAAGTCCTATTTCAGTCAATGTGAGTAGAAAATTTTGTATAGAAGCTCCTGCTTGTTGTCTGCTGTATCTTTCTCCTCTTTCACCATAAGATCTTTTTATCTGCTCATTGTCTGTACAGAAAGCAATAATATAATGAACAGAGCCGACAAAATGTTGTTGGCATGCATCCATAATTTTCTTTATTTTCTCTGGCTCAGAAACAAGAATAAATTTTAAAGTTTGGATATTTCCTGCAAGAGGAGACTTAGTAGAAGAATCGAGTGCATCTAAAATATTACGCCAATCTGGCTTTTTATCTTTAAATTTCCTACAGCTATGCCTTTGTTTTATTGCTTTATCAAGTTCCATATTTCAGAGAGGAAAAACCAGTATAAAAAGATTGCGTAATTATTGATTACCTCGCAAAATAATCTTTCTTTTTTGTAAGATATATTGTGATTAATATTGAAATTACTGCACCAATTAAAAATAAAAATATTGTGGTTATTGAAATTATATTTGCTAATGAAGAAACCATTGTACTAGAGAATTCTGCTGGTAGTTTTGATTTAAGTAGGAGGGTGTATAATGATTTGTCTAAAATAGAAAATATTGTGTTAATCAACTCTAAAATAATTGATAGAGGATACCATATAATCCCAAGTGTTCTTGCCCATTTAAGTCTTTTAATTATACCACAAAAAAGTATTATATATACTGCTATGAATACTAAAGTTAAGATAATAGCTCCTGCTCCTTTTAAAAAAACTGGCCCCACTTGTACTACTGGATTTAATATAAGCTGCAAACTACCGACTGCACCCAACCCAATATATATTAATATTAAAATAATTATAGTGGGTATTTTTTGTTTGCTATCCTCTTTTTTCATTATTTATAAATGGAGATTATAATTTAAAAAGATATTGATTAATTGTATTATCAAAAACTTTAAAAATAAACAAAACTTGTTGATAAAGTAAAAAGAAGTGAAGATGGTGAAAAAAACAGGAAAGGTAAAAGATGTAGGAACTTTGAGTAGAAAGCAGATTGCGTTGTTAAAGTGGTTTCTTCTTGCAGGTATTTTTGTTTACCTAATAAAAGAGCTTATAACAAGTATAGAATCAACAACAACCTGGATACTGGTTTTGCTTTTTGCTTGGTCTGTTCTAGAAATTATCTTACATTATCAGAGTAATTGAAAATCTGAAGATGAGAAAGAGAAAATCTTATTATTTTTTAGATTTCTTTAAGTGAAACCAAGCTAAAATAGTTCCCGTTATAGAGAGTATAGAATATTCTATACTTTGGATTATACCAATCATAATTTGCTTTCTTGCAACCTGAACACCATAGATATAAGAAAGAGAATTTATTATTTGTTCTTTAAATACTATGTATTTAACAATGTAATAAACTGAGTAAATAGTAAATAAACCCAGAATAATAATTAACGGAATTCTAACCCCTTTTTTATTTAATATAACAAGGATTGCTAGGGCAATAAATAATACTCCTAATCCAAAATTGAAAAATAATGTACCAAAAAATAACCCCCACCACCCATTTTTTACCCATGAACTAAAAGATTTAGAATCAACTATTCCTGGCTGTAAAACTTGTATAGCTAATAATAATAAAATTATAAAAAGTATTATTATTCCAATCTTCTTTTTTTCCATTTACTTATCTAGTATTTTGAATTTATCTATTTATCTAAGAAAGAACGTTCCGGGCTGGACTCGAACCAACGACCCCATGGTTAACAGCCATGTGCTCTACCTGTTGCTCCCTTTCTTTTTAGGAAAAGTCTGAGCTACCGGAACTTGATTTTAAGAAACATAACATATTTATAAAACTTATTCTATTGTGTTTTTTCTTCCCTCAACCCCAAATCTTTTGCAAATCGCCTTTTTCTTGCTTTTTCTAAATACTTATAGACATTTGCCTGCCTACTTCCATGAATCAAGCTTTTAAGAGCATTTAGAGCAGTCTTAATATTAACTGAATTTCCTATTATATAGACTGTATTATCTTTCAACACGAAGTCGCAGTCAGATAGTTTACATAAACTTCTCAGCGTCTTACCATGGGTTCCAATAATTCTTGCTCTAATTTCTTTTGGATTCTTTCTTGACAGATCTTTTATATTTATTTTTTCTAATATATAATCTTCATTACAGAGTAATAAGGCAGAATTAATGCTAAAGCTATAGTTTATTGCTTCAAAAATCTTGCATGCACTATATTCATCAATTTCTTTGCCAGACAACTCTAGTTTCCTTCTTTTTATTGTTATCTTTACTTTTAAAGCCTCTTCGAGCTGTTTTTTATTTTGTATTATTTTTCTTGGATTTTCTACATCAACTATTTTCATTTTCTTAATTTATTGTTTATATTGAAGTATAGTAATGTTTTTAAATTTTAATGTTATATTATGATATGGAAAGAAATAAACCTAATAATAAAGTATATGTAGATGCAGCTGTTATGGGCTATCCTATTTCTAATGGTGAAAGAGAAAAATGTATTGAAGAGACTATAAAATTAAGAAAACAGTTTCCTTATATTAGAAAAATAGTACCTCAAAATCATAGTAATTTATATTGGCTTTTATTGACTGATTAAAATTATTTCCTGTTTTCTGTATGCATTCCTGCTCCTCTACCCCAGTCTATAGGCTCGTATCTTTTTTCATAAAATTCAACATTAGCTTCACGTTGTTCTTCAGGTGTAGCTCCAGGGATTTTTGGTGGTGTTTCTGCTTTTTCTTTTTCTTGTTTTTCCAGATAGATTTGATATCTCTTATCAGCATCAGGCACTGGAACAAATTTAAATTGAGGAGCTCCATCCTCTTCCCATGCTTTAAAAATAAATTTCTCGCCTTCATAACCTTTTAATCCAAATTTTTTATATTTCTCTAAGCTAAATTTTCTAGCTGTTGTATGTCTTTTAAGCTCATCATAATAAGAAAAACTAATGCTAGTTTTGTCGACAAATACGACCCCGCCTTCTGTTTCAAAAACTTTGCTTTCAAGACCTTGTTTGTTTGCCATTTACATGTATGAAAAATAAGATTTATAAGTTTTTATGTAATAGAATATATGTATATTAGAATTTAAAACTCATTTTCGATTTCTTTTAAATAACCTTTATTTCTAAGCCAAGCTACTTGGTTTTTCCTGTATTTAAAAATAACATCACCTTTTTCATCATTAAATTCCCAAGGTTCTATAATCACAACATCTCTTTCTCTTAACCATAATTTTCTTCTGTATCTGCCAGGAACCCTGCAATTCCTTGACTTACCATCAAAACATTTCACTATCATTCTACTTCCACCAACTCTCTGCTCAATAATGCCAAGAACCTCTCTTCCTCGCGGCAGCCTAGCTCTTGTGACTTCTTCTTGTTCATCATCCTGCTTCTTCTTTTTGTATTGCATTATTTAAGAAAAAGAAACAAGTTTTTAAAGGTTTAGAAGTTACAACAACACTAAAGCAAATGGCACGTCTTGTATTTTCTTTATGCCTTGCTCCGAGATTATTCCTGATTTTAGAGCAAGAGCAACTGATTTCTCTCCAACAATATTGAAAGTGACATCCTCTTTTGCCCCCTCTTTTAATATATTTAGAGTTTCTCGCTCTGATTTTTCATCACCATTAAAAAATCCACTGATTTCAAGCTCAAAATTGCCTTGTTCAAATTTTTTACCAAGCAATTCAGAATCACATATAGCAATTGCATCCCTATAAGAATTATGTATTTTAACAAGCATTTTATGCCCTTTACCTTTAAAATTAAAAAAAATAAATTTATTTAAGTTTTTCAGCTTGTTCTTTTGAAAGAATCTTTGCCATTTTTGTTCCACAACTTGTACATATTCCCTTTGCCATGTAACCTCCTCGTTTAGTTCTCACTACTTTTACATCTTTCATTTCTCTATTTGTTTTACACCTCATACATCTTCCTTCAACCATTTTATTTTCCTCCTTTTTATTATTAATTTAAGAGGCTTAAAGGTTTTTTAAACCTTGTGTTTATTATTTTTTTCAGTTTTTTGATTTTGTTTGCTTAATCATGATATCCTGTATATACTATGCCCTTATAACCTAATTTGTGCATAGCTCTAATTTCCCTTGTAATTGCTTGTTCTGTTTTCTTAAAATCTTTATCTTCCCCGCTAGTATGCATCCCAAAAGGCATTTTACGCGGAAAATCTCCCGGGACCAGGATCATAACTGTGAATTCTCTGCCCCAACCAAGAAGTTGTTTTTCAAGATTTCCAGCTTCATAATATTCTAAAAACACTTTAATTTGTATATCTCTCCTTACTTTAAGTAACCCCTCTTCTATCCAGTTTTTAATAGGACTCAAATAATGAAATCTATCTAACATTGTTAACTAAAAGCAAACTTAATTTAAATATTTTTGTAAAATCTTTTTTTAATTAAATTTAAATATACTTTAAGCTTATTTAGTACATGAAAAAACAAGTATTTATCTGCTGTATTTTAATTATATTGGTTTTACTAATAACAACAATTTCTTCACCAAATCCTTCTCCAACACCAACTGTATCACCAACACCAGGCCCTTCTCCTATACCTAGCCCAATACAATGCAAGGATTCTGATAAAGGAAAAGATTATTATGTCTCTGGGCAAATAACTTATGGAAATAAAACTTATAAAGATCATTGTGATAGTAAATATCCAGATATACTTTATGAATATTATTGTTTAGATAATGAGGTAAAAAAAGAGAGAAAAAATTGTTCAGAGATAGAGGGGGGCATGACCTGCAAGAATGGTATTTGCAAGAAAACAGAATTGCCTGAAGAACCTGAATCAACTCCAGAAGAACCAATCCAAATACCAGAAACTCCACTTCAAATCAGTCAGTTAGATGAAATAGCTCCTGAAGTTTTTATTCCTGCTCCACAAAAAACAAAAGTAATCTTGCAAGCTGAAAAACAAGAAAATAAAGAAAAACAAGAAGTTAAAAAAGTAATAAATATCCATAATGAAGATACTGGAGAATTAGTTGCAGTTCTCGAAAAAACTGAGATTAATGGAAATGTTGAGAGAGTAGATATAAA
>CAZOGQ010000002.1:0-18367 GCA_964579545.1 Candidatus Woesearchaeota archaeon
ATAAAAGAAGTTCAAAAACTTAGCTTACAAAATAATGTTAAATTCTATAATAAATATCTGACATTAAAAGAAATAACAGACTACCTCAGGGCAACTGATATTTATATATGTACTAATCTAGATAAGAACCAGATAGTCAGCGGAACATTATCCTACGCTCTGGGTTGTGGCAGAGCAGCTATTTCTACGCCAAATGCATATGCCAAAGAAATATTAGCTGATGGACGTGGCTTCCTAGTTAAACTAAAAAAACCAAAATCTTATTCAAAAGCAATAGATAAGTTATTATCAGATGTTAAACTAAAAAAAGACATGGAGAATAAAGCATATTCATTTGGTAGATCAATGATATGGAATAATGTTGCTGCAGAATATTTAAATGTCTTTAACAAAATTGTTAAATTAAGAGAAGAAGTTACTGAAAAATATCCAAAAATAAAACTTGACCATTTCAAGAATCTAACAGATAGCATAGGCTTCATACAGTTTTCAAAACATGCTGTTCCAGATAAGAATTCTGGTTACACCATAGATGATAATTCAAGAGCATTAATTGTCTCTGTTTTACATGATCAATTATTTAAATCATCTTCATCATCAAACCTGGTTAAAATTTACTTAAGTTTTTTAGAAAACACTCAGGATGAAAAAGGCGCATTTAACAATATATTAAACAACCAGAAAATTTATTGTAGTGAAGATGCTTTTGGGAGAGCCCTCTGGGCGTTAGGTTATGCGACTAATAAAAGTAAAGATATTGAGATTATAGAAAGGTCAAAGATATTATTTGAAAGATCTTATAAAAGAACCAGCAGACTAAATTCTCCTCGTGCAAAAGCATTTACCATTATAGGCTCGTATTACTATTATAAAAAGTATAAAGATAGGCAAGTTCTGAACAAAATCAAAAGATTGGCTGACTCTTTAATTGAATTATACAAAAAAGAATCATCTAGTGACTGGAAATGGTTTGAAAAATACTTAACATATTCTAATTCAAAACTTCCAGAAGCACTATTTTTAGCATACGATGTAACAAAAGATAAAAAATACCTCGGTATTGCTAAAAAAACTCTTGTGTTTTTATCTAATCTAGTTTTTATTAATGGTAATTTATCCCCTATAGGGCAAAATGGATGGTATAATAGGAATGGCGAGAGAGCTTTTTTTGATCAGCAACCAATAGATGCTTCGTGTATGGTTCAAACATGTCTCATAGCTTATAGAATTACAGGAAAAAAAGAGTATTACCGCAGAGCAGTTCTTTCTTTTAATTGGTTCCTTGGTAAGAATCACTTAAAACAAATGATATACGATGAGGGAACAGGGGGATGTTATGACGGACTTTCTAACGAATCTGTAAACTTAAATCAGGGAGCAGAGGCAACAATAGCTTACTTAACTGCAAGACTCTTTCTTGAAGAAGTCAAGCAAAATAACAAAATATTTAAATGATTTTAATTTTTTTATAATATGAAAATAGTATGGATAAGCAGCTATCTACCAAGGTCATGCGGCATAGCATATTATTCTGCTAATTATATTTCTGCCTTAAAACAGTATGCAAGAAAAACTGGGGGAAAAATTTCTGTTAAGATAATAGCACATACAGATGCTTCTAAAGCACATTATCCAATAATAAACTTGAAAAATAAAAATTGGCATTACAAAGTATTAGATACAATAAAAAAAGAAAAACCAGATGTTGTCCATATACAACACGAATATGGATTGTATGAAACATACAAGGACGGAAATAAAAGAGTTATTGAGCTAATAAAAATGGTCAGAAAAGAGAAAATCCCAGTAGTTATGACTTACCATAGCGTCTATAAAAAAATGAATAAAAATTTTTCTGATTTTGTTAGTAAAACATTGAAAGAACTAGACGTAGGTTTTTTTCATTGTGAGTATCAAAGAAAAGCCCTAAGAAATAATATTGGATGGCAACCAAAAAATCTTTATATTCTACCACACGGCTCAAAGGAAAATGTAGGTTTAAATAGGGAAAAAATAAGGAAAGGACTTGGCTATAATAATAAAGAATTAATTATTGGTTCTGCAGGGATTGCAAGTGAAAGAAAGGGCTTTAGAACACTTGTTAGGCAATGGCCAAAAGTAATAAAGAAATTTCCTCACGCAGTTCTTTCTCTTGAGATGAAACCGCATGCAGCAAGAGAAACAAAAATTTACATAAAAAAGGTTTTGAAAGAAATTATGAAAAGCAAAGTCGGTAAGAGTATAGAATTTAGTGTTAAAGATTATAATGATCTTGAGTTCTATCAGAGATTAATAAGTTTTGACGTTCTTGCACTAGCTTACAGAAGCGAGAGCCAGTCAGGTGTTCTTGCACATGGTTTTTCTGTTGGTGTCCCAGCGGTTGTTACAGATATTGAGGGGCTGGGTGCAGAAATAAGAAATAGCAAGGCAGGAATTGCTATAAAGAATAGGCGGAATTTTTATAAAGCAATAAATAAAATGTTTTCTTCAAAAAATCTAAGGCAGATGTATTCAAAAAACGCATTGAAATATGTAAAAAATGTTAGTGGCTGGAGCATAATTGCAAGAAAAACTCTAGCTGTTTATAGAAAATTTATAAGGGAAAAATAAAATACTAATTAAGCCACTCCAGTCCCTGAAAATCAAATTTAAAATCTATAATCTTACCTTTAAATTTCTTAGCTAACTTGTTTCTATTATCAGAAAAAAATAATATGCTGCCACCACCACCAGCCCCACAAATTTTTGCAGAAACTGCCCCATTATTCAAGCCCTGAGTGATTATTTTCTCTGTCTTTTGCGTTAAAACACTTTTGTGAAGCTTCTTTCTCTCTGCTGTCTCTTCATTCATTAAGTCAGCGAACTTATCTAAATTTTTTCTTAGAAGAGTTTTTTTCATTTCTCCAGCTATGTTTCTTATTCTTATAAGATTCTTAGTTATCTTACCTTTTTTTAAATTATCCATCATAGCTTTATTTGTATCACCAGAATAGTGTGGCTTTCCTGTATAAACTAAAACAAGTTTTTTTTCTAATTGTTTTATTGTTTTTTTATCTAAATTCAGTCTATTAACTTTAACTCTATCATCTTTAAATTCAAGAAAATTTATTCCTCCAAATGCCCCTGCATACTGGTCTTGCTTCCCTCCTACTAAACCAGTTGCTCTTTCAAGCTTATAGACTTTCTCTGCTAGCTCTGTCTTATTTTTTGTCTTTAAAATTAAAGCAAGCCAGACAAGATTCATAACTCCACTTGTTCCAAGACCACTTGAAGTCGGAATACTGCCAGAATATTTAAGACTTACATTTTTGTTTGAAGCTACTAACTCCCCGAAGATATATTTATCTATAGCTGCATTTAAAACAGCTCCACCAAACTTCGTGAAAGGATATATATCAGTTGTGCCGCCTGCAAAATCTATTCTAACAGGCGCCTTAACTCTTTTTATTATTTTCATTTTCATAAATTATTTTAGGTTTATCTTGATTATTTTATTAATAAAGACGCTCCAAGTGTTCCCGGATGAGTTAGTTTAGTCCAGATAATTTCTGTTGTTCTCGGCAACAGAATATATTTTTTTGTTTGTTTTTTTATCATATTTAAAAATCCTTGTCCAGTTTCCCTGACTCCGCCTGCTAAAACCACTATTTCAGGATCAAAGATATTAATTAAAGAGGCAATTCCTTGTCCAAGATATCCTGTAACTTGCTCTAAAATTTTTCCTGCCCTTTTGTCTTTCATTCTCATTAATTCATTTATTAGAATTTCTTTACCAAAATATTTTTTTGTCAGTTTCTTTGTTCCTTTCCAAGCAGCAAGATTTTCAAAACACTCGCCATGGTCAAGAACAATATTGCCTAATTCTCCCCCATATCCTTGCCCATCATATAAACTACCATTAATAATTATTCCTCCACCAATTCCAGTTCCTAAGGTTAAAATAAAAAAGTTCTTTTTTTTGCAGCCAAGTTTTGCTTCTGCAAGGGCAACACAAGTTGAATCTTTTTCAACCTCCACCCGGACTCTAAATTTTTGCTGAACTATTTTTTTCAGATTAAAATTCCTGAGTGGCAAATTAGGTGGATTTTTAATAATACCATCTTTAAGAGGACCCGGACAAGCAATTCCTATTCCTTTCACATTTTTAGAATTTTTCATTAATTCAGAAATAATATTAAGAAGCTCTTTAATAAGCATATTTTTTTGTTTTGGTGTTTGTTTTTTTACATACTTCAAAATCTTATTATTTCTTACAAGGCCGCCCCTTAGATTAGTTCCTCCTAAATCAATTGCAATAATATCATTTCCTGCCATATTCATCTTCCAACCTTACCTCATCAGCTTCTTCAAACTTGCCGAGAGAAATCTCAAGAATTCTCACTTTATTTTTTCCAGCAATAGCTCTATGTGGCATCTTTTTTTTGATTTTAACAATATCTCCTGATTTAACTGCAAACTCCTTTTTGCCAAGTTCAACTCTTGCTTTATCAAGAAAATACCACATTTCGTTTCTTTTTTTATGTGTCTGTAAACTTAATTCCTGTCCAGGTTTTAGAAATAGCACCTTGACTGTACATTTCTTATTAAGGACGAAACGTTTAAATTTACCCCAGGGTCTTTTCACCTCTTTCATAAGACAAATAGATGAAATTGATTTAAATAGTTTATGTTTAAAAAGAATTTTGGACAGGAATAGTTTTTTCCCAATAATTTCAGAATCTTAGAAATACAATACAGCAATTAATAAGAAATCTATTTAAACAAGATATCTCTTGATTTATTACATTCTCTTCTTCTCTCATTTCTCGTCGATAACCTCTTTTTATATTCTCACAAAATAACTCTCCTTTTAATACAATTCTATAATCTATAGTAAAGGCGCTATTTTGGTAAATTACTTGCGTACTTTACTATAACTTATATTTTTGATAACAACAAAATACAAATCATAAAAATCTTTGTGTCTTACCACATACGGAACTAAATTCTAACAAGATTTAAAAATCCTTAATACGTAGATTGTATATAAAAAAGGTGTAAAATGCAGAAGATATTAGCAAAGAATAAGCTTAATGATTTTATTAAGGGTTTAATGAAAAAATATGAAGTCATAGCTCCTGTAAAACAAGAGGTTACGAAATTTGAAATTATAAAATCTCCTAAAGATATTTATCTCAAAGAAATTACACAAATTCCTGTGAAAAAGTTTTTCATTCCAGAAAAAGAAATTTTATTTGAATTTAAAGGTAATAAGATTATTGAAAATAAAGGAGAGAATAAAAAAAGAGTAATATTCGGCTTGCGAAAATGTGATTTAAATTCCTTGCTCATTTTTGATAAAATCATGACAGATCCTCTTTATATAGACAAGCGAAAAAATACAATATTAATTGGCTTGTATTGCGAGAATCCTGACGAGTATTGTTTCTGTAACTCAATGGAATTAGAAGACTATTATGATCTTTTTTTCTATCCTGATAAAAATGATTATTATATTTCAATTGGCTCAAAAAAAGGCGAGAGTCTTGTTAAAGAACTACCCATTGCAAAAAAACAAGTTAAAAAAGAAATTAAAAATATAAAAAAGTTAGAGAATAAAAATATAGAGAAAGAATATCAGAATGAAATATGGCAAACTAATGTGGATAAATGTCTGAGTTGCTCTGCATGCACTGTTTATTGTCCAACTTGTAATTGTTTTGATATCAAAGATGAAATAGACATAAATTTACAAAATGGTAAGAGAATAAGACAAGAAACTTCTTGCCAATTACAAAGTTTTACAAAAGTTGCAGGTGGCAAAATATTTAGAGAATCTCGCTCTTCAAGGTTCAAACATTTTGTTTTTCATAAGATAGTTTATTATAAACAAAAATACAATAGATATATGTGTGTTGGATGCGGCCGTTGTCTACGAGTTTGTCCAACAAAAATAGATTGGGTTAAGACAATAAATCTACTTAAATAAACAAGAAAAAAATGGTTTACATACCAAAAAAGTTTAAAATAATTAAAATAAAGAAATTTACACCAGATGTTGAACTATTTAGAGTGAAAAGCGATATGAATCCACAGCCAGGACAATTTTTTCAGGTTTCTGTTCTTGGTGTAGGTGAGTGCCCTCTTGCATCCTGTTCATACAACAAAGAATACATAGACATTTTAATAAGACGAGCAGGAAATGTAACTGGCGTTGTATTTAGGTTAAAAGAAGAGGGTAAATTTTTTATAAGAGGGCCCTACGGCAAAGGTTATCCTTTAGATAAATTAAAGGGTAAGGATTTGATTCTTGTGGCAGGAGGAACGGGGATTGCTCCTATAACCTCGTTGATAGAGTATATCGAGCAAAACAGAAAAAATTTCAAAAATATCTACATTTACTTTGGATTTAAAAATGAAGATTGTATCTTACTACAAGATAGAATTAATAGGTGGAAGAAGAAATTTAATCTTACCATCTGCTTGGATAAAAAAACAAAAAAATCAACGTGCGAACAAGGTTTTGTTCATGAAGTTATGGATAAACATAAACCAAAATTAAAAATGCAGATTAAAAACGCTCTTGCCTTTCTCTGTGGACCAGAAATAATGATGAAAACTGTAACAGAAAAACTAAATAGTTTCGGCCTTGAAAACAGTAAGATATATTGGAGTATTGAAAGAAGAATGGAGTGCGGCATGGGAAATTGCGGTCGCTGCCTCTTACAAGATGTTTATGTTTGTAAGGACGGGCCTGTTTTTAGATATGATAAAATTAAAACAAAACTTGAAAATGAATATTCAAATGAAAAAACAAAATAAAAAACAAAAACTCAAAATCGGCGTTTTTGGAATATCTGGGTGTTCAGGCTGTCTTCTTACTTTCTTGTATGAAAATACATTTAAGGAAATTACGAAACTTGTTGATATCAAAAGTTTTCCACTTATTAAAGAAGATTCTTATGTTGGGGGATTTGATTACGTTTTTATAGAAGGAACAGTATGTTTTGATGAAGATATTATTATGTTAAACGAATTAAGGAAAAGGGCTGATAAGATAATTGCATTGGGTTCTTGCGCATGCTTTGGTGGTGTACCTTCAATAAAAAATTTTTTAAGTCAGGATAAAGTTATGAGATTTGTTTATCCGACGTATAATCATCTTAAGTCAGAAGACCCCACCCCAATTGACAAACATATAGAAGTCGATTATTATCTGCCACAATGCCCTCCTTCAAAAACTGAATTACTTGAATTTATAAAGTGTATAGTCACAGGCAGACAATTTAAACAATATACAAATCCTGTCTGTCTCGAATGCCGCAAAAGAGGAAATCCATGCATCTTAGAAAAAGGAGAAATCTGCCTTGGGCCTATTACAAATGGTGGTTGTGATGCTCTCTGCCCAAGTAATGGTGTTGGATGTTATGGTTGCCGCGGGCCATGCAAAGACGCGAATCTTAGGGCTTTTTCAGAGCTACTGAAAGAAAAAGGGTATACAAAAAAGCAGTTGCATGATAAAATGCAAATTTTTGCAGGTCTTGCATTTAAAGAAGAAGAAGAAAAAGTTTCAAAATGGTTAGAAAAATAAAATGGTGAAAGAAATAAGTTTAAATCATATTTGCAAAGTAGAAGGGCATGCGCATCTTACTTTAAAGATTGAAAAAGACAATGTTAAGGTCTGTAAGCTCAAAGCAATAGAAGGTGCAAGATTTTTTGAAGCTCTTGTGCTCGGCAAGAATATAGATGATATTCAGGAAATTGTTTCAAGAATTTGTGGAATTTGTAGTTCTTCACACTCTGTATGTGCAATTCAGGCACTAGAGGAAGCATTAGGCATTCAGGCAAGTGAGCAACAAAAAATTATTAGAGAGTTGCTAATGATAGGCGAGAGAATAAGAAGTCATGCAACACATCTTTACTTCCTAGCTCTCCCAGATTATCTTGGTTATAGTTCTGCCCTTACACTCTCGCAAAAACACCAAGATAAAATTGATGATGCAATAAAGCTGATTTCGCTGGGAAATAAAATTGTTGAAATTGTTGGTGGCAGAGAAATACATCCGTTCTTAAGCATAAAAGAAAAACTTAAGGAAAAAGAGGAGAAACAAATAACAGAAGCTATTGAAAAACTTGAACAAGAAAAAAGACTCATAGAAAAAACAATAAATTTGTTTTGCTCGCTGAACTATCCACATCTTGAAAGACAAACAGATTATCTTTCTCTTCAAGAAACTGATAATTATGCAATAATATCCGGAAAAGTAAAATCTAGCTCAGGGCTCATTGATGATAACGATTATAAAAAGCATTTAAAAGAAAATATTAAAGAGTATTCAACTTCTAAATTTGTTCTTAAAGATGGTAAGCCCTACGTAACAGGTGCTACTGCCCGTATAAATAATAATCATGATCAACTTGATAATGAAACAAAAAAATTCTTAAACAAAATAAACTTACCTCTGAACAATCCATTTCAGAATAATATCGCTCAGGCAATTGAGCTCTTACATATGGCAAACAGGGCAGGAAAATTAATACAACAGCTTGAACCAGAGAAAACAAAACAAGATTTCAAGATAAAATCTGGAAACGGAGTTTCAGCTGCTGAAGCTCCAAGAGGAACATTATTTCATGAATATAAAATTGACAGGCAAGGAAGAATTTCTTATTGCAATATTATTACACCAACAACACAAAGTCTTAACATGATGGAACAAGATATAATCATGTATGTAGAACAACTTTTAAGACAGAAAAAAATAAACAAAGACTATATTGTTCTTGAAATTGAAAAGCTTATCAGAGCATATGACCCATGTTTTTCATGTTCAACTCACTTTTTAAAAGTGAAGTGGTTGTAAGAGTTTTTGTTAATCTTTTTTAATATTTTCCCCCTCACTTTTCTATAGTTCCACGCCCCCCGCCGGACATTATTCTATTCCAGATTCTAACAACAACTCTTTTACTTCTTTTTTAATCTCCTCAATTTTCCCTTCTTGAGGAATTCCAATTATCTTGGTGCTTTTATTTCTATTCTTAACAGTTAGTTTTAAAAAGAAACCAAGGTCAAAATCATGTAATGTATGAATATTATCTTGCTTTAAGTCTTGTATATTCATTATCTTTGGTTTTTTTAGATTTTCAACAACATCGATAATAATTGCATTTTCCATGTTTTTATCAACTAACTGAAAAGTATTATTAATATGGATAAATTCAATATTTTTATTTGTTATTTCCTGTTTTAATTGTTTACATAGTTTAATTGCTAAATTATCTTCCTGTATATATTGATTACCAAAATAATAGATTTTCATATAAATATCACAAGGATACCCTACCTTTTACAGGCTGGGAGGAATTGCGAACCTCCTTTTCTTTTTTCTTGAATACTAACCACCACCATAAATTAATTACTATTGGTATGATTGTTATAATAATTGTTAAGATAACCAATTGCCATGTCAAATATTCCATACCTTGCTTTTGTAGATGATAAAATACTATGGTATCTGTGGCAGATACAACAATAGTAATTATAATAACAAATCTTATAAATAGACTTATCGCCATTTTATTCTGTTTTTCCATTTCCTTTATTTAGATATTCCACCCTTTAGGGTGTGATAGTATGCCCTTTTTCAATTTTTTCAATTATCATGCCTCTATGCATAGCAGCTTTATCTCCTGGTTTTACTTCAACATAACTTTCTGATTTTATTTCCTTGTCTTTGTATCTTATTTTAACTTTATACTTGCCGCCTGTTTTTACAGCTTCAAGTATTTCAACTAAACTAACTTTGCAAAAATCAGTATAAAGTGGGTCTTTACCAATAAAATCATTATGTCCATGAAGCCAGTAATCTTTCATTACTTGTAAAGTCCAGTATCTTTCTGGGTCCTTTGCTCCAGAAAATTGTTTTATTCTTTCAAAAGCTTTTGTAAATAATTTTTCCATTTCTTGCCTTGATGGAGCTTTTCCTTCGATTAATAATTTTTCAAGCTTTTCAAACTCTTCTTTAGTAAATTTTTTTGAAAACTTAAGACAAGGAAAAGCATACATAAAAAAATATCTTTCAGGAGTAATTTGATTCATTTTTATTATGTTCCTTATTAAGCATTAATTATCTCCAAAAATCTTTTTGCTTCATTCTCTTCGAGTTTATTTATAATAACTTTATTGTTTATAATTACATAATCTCCTATTTTAATATCAACAACGCTGTTCGTAGCTTCTCTTTTTTCACTTCCATAATCAATAATTATCTTGTCTTCCTTGATTTCAACAACCTTCCCTGGAATTGATAAGCACATTTTAACTTTTTCTTTTAGTTTTTTAATCTTAATTTAAAAACTAATGGTAAACAACTCTTTTAAGTTTAATGTCCTGACCAACTATCTTCTTAGGCATAGAGCCGCATTTAGGACAATTAAATATAACAATATCATGTTGTCTTTCTTTTATATTGGCTCTTCCAATATAGCCACAATCACATTCAATGTTAGAAGGCATTTCTCTAGCTATGACTTTCCAGCCCGTTAAATTTTCAATAGCATATTTAAGTTCATCTGCAGTTACTCCTGCTAATTCTCCAACTTCTAATTCAATCTCTTGAACTTGAGTTTTATTTTTAATCTGGCTAATTATATTTTTAGCGAAGGTAATTTCATGCATTTTTCAAATTTTATGATTTTAACGTATATTTTAATTTTTTATTAGAATCTTTTCTGGATTTTTTGCCTTGACAACAGCGCTTGCAATTAAAACTCCTTTACAACCAAGTTTTACTGCAGATTGTATATCTTGATAAGAAGAAATTCCTGCTCCGCACAAAGCGATGATTTTTGTTTTATTTTTTTTATTATATACTTCAATAAATTTTACAAATTTTTTTACGGGCTCTGGTTTCTGTTTAGAGATAGCTTTTCCACTTGCAATTAACTCAGGAATTTCAAATGCAATCATTTGTGGTTTTAGTTTGATTATTTTCTTTGCCTGTTTTATTGTTCTTACACAAACAATAAGTCTCATATCTTTTTGTTTACATCTTTTAATTGTCCTCTTTAGAATAGGCAGAGGCAATGGATGCTCTGAATGATTCAATAAAGTGCCTTTAGCCCTTCCTGCTTTAACATCTTCAATTGTTATATATCCCGTGTGTTTATCTGGTTCAAAATAATCAACATGTTGTGCATAAACTTGAATACCTTTAATTTTCTTTAATCTTGCAATATCAGCTGTCTGTGCAGCTATTATTATTTTTGATATCTTTTGTTTGTTTTTTATTGCAATCTTACTAAGTTTTTCTGCAAGTTTTTCTGCATTTTCTCCAGTAGCTTTTTTATATGTCTTGAAGTTTACGATAATAATTGGTTTCATTTTTATTTCCAAATTATTTTTTTTATTTTTCCGGTTATTTTCAATGGCTCTTTATTTTGCCAGATATTTCTTCCAATTGCCAAGCCTATACAACCAGCTTTCATAATTTCTCTAATCTGTTTAAGGAAAAGTTTTTCATTCTTTTTCATACCACCTGCAATAACAACTTTTGTCTTGCCAGCTGATTTAACAGCCCAAACCAAATCTTTTGGTTTTCCATTGTATTGTACTTTAATAATGTCAGCCCCTATTTCTAAGCCTGTCCGTGCAGCATAAGCTAATAACTCTCCTGATTTTTTATTTTTTAGGCCTTTGCCTCTCGGATAAATCCAAGCTATAACCAACATGCCTTTTGCATGGGCCTTTCTTTGTATATTCTCAAACTCCCTAAACATTGTACTCTCATACCGGCTACCAAGATATATAGTATAACCAACAGCTACAGCTCCTAACTTAATTGCTTCTTCGACAGTACATAATTGCCTTGAAATCGGCTCTCCCTTAACAAGGTTAGTTTTACCATTCAATTTTAAAATTAGGGGAACTTTTGCTTTCCTTATTTCTTGCTTATATTTTTCAGCAATTCCTTTCTGCAAGATAAGAGCGTTGTATTTTCCTTGTTTTGCGATTTTAATAACATATACAGGATTAACGTTATTATCATTAAAATCGCTTGGTCCGTGCTCTAAACCCTGATCATAAGCCAAAAATAATGCTTTTCCTTTCCGCAAAATTTTTTTGAAATTTTGGGGTCCAGAAAATCTTTTTTTAGAGATTTTCTTAGGTCTTAAGATTTTGTTTAATCTAACTTCCATTTTATACCTTTCATTTCAGTTTGATTTTTAAAAGATTATTCTTTATTTTATGTAAAATAAAATACTTCTCATTATATAAGCTTTAATAATACCTCATATGATTCAGGAAATCCTTAATAGGAATTTTCTTTACACTTATCACGCTATCTGCTCCTCCGCTGTATATCAAAAGGTCTTTTTTATTTAAATCAAGAACAACTCCTGTTGGAAAAACAACACTACCCAAATAACCTTTTTTCTCGTAAGATTGAATGGGTTCAATAAATGCTTTAGTTCTTGGTGTTCTTGCTAAAACTTTTTCAGGATTTCCTTTATCCAATAAAAAAGATCCAACTCTATAAATCCTCTTACCATAATTACTTCCAATACCATGATAAATTACAAGCCAACCTCTTCTAGTTTTAATTGGGGGAGGCCCAACACCAATCTTTAGATTATCCCACCCCTTTTCTCTTGGATGAACTATGCTTTTATCTTTACCCCAATAAATTAAATCTTTAGAATAAGAAATCCAAATTGATGGCCTATTAAATTTAAAAAAACCCTCCGGCCTATGCAATGCAACATATCCTCCATTTATCTTTTCAGGAAACAAAACAACATCTTTATTTTGCTCTCTAAAAATTATTCCTTTTCTATGCCAAGTTTTTAAATCCTTTGAAATAGCCAAAGAAGTTGAAACTCCATTGTCAGTAGAAACAGAAATATAGGTCATTAAATACTTGCTTCCAATTTTAACAATCCTCGGGTCTTCTACTCCTAAATTCCCATCATTTGGTAGTCCAGTAAATACTGGTTTCTGATTTATTCTTCTAATCTCAAACCCATCTCTATTTAAAACAACTTTCCTAAAATGTGATAAATTTAATAGTCTGCAAATACCATCTCTAAGATACATAATATTTTCTTTCTGGCCAATGATTTCATAGTTAGTTTTTGCTTCAAATTTATATTTATCCTTGGCTACTATAATCGGGCATCCTCTTTTTGCTTTTCTTATTGGTTTTTCAGCAACTCTAACATAAAGCTGTATTTTCTTATTAGGCAACCTTATTGCTGCAGGATTAAAAATCCCATCAATCTTCATTCTTGGAAGAGAAGGTTTAAAATTTTCTGGTTTTAATAACAATTTATCTCTAGAATCTTTTTCTTCAACTTTCTTTTTTTTATATAACAATAGAAATTTCATTTCAATTTCATCCTTAAGAGTTTATTTTTAGCTCCAAAATACTTGATTATAGATTCAGCTTCGCGAAGACCAAACTTTAGACTTTCAGGAATCTTCTTCCCAGCAATCAAACCAGCTGTAAATCCAGAAGCAAAGGCATCTCCGGCTCCAGTTCTTTCTACAACTCTCGTTTTGTGTGGTTTAACAAAGTATTTTTTATTTCCGTCGTAACAGTTAACTAGTTTATTTTTATCTGTAATAACAATAATTCTCGGACCTAGTTTATATAATTCAATAAGCAAATCCTGTCTCTTATCTGTCAACATTTGCGCTTCTTCTTTATTCAATATCAGGACATGACAAAGTTTCAGGATTGGTTTTAAATTTAGCTTTTTGATGATATAACTACTAGGATTAAAAGCAAGTTTAGTGCCTTTTTGTACTAAAATCTGGGCTAGTTTTCTTTGTGTTTTAAAACTTTGTCCAAGAAGAGATGAAAGATATAACCATTTTGTTTTTAGCTTTTTATTTATATCGCCAAACTTAATATTATTATTTACCCCTTTATATGTTAAAATTGTCCTATTGTTTTCTTTACTATCTAAAATAACTGAATAACCTGTCATTGCATTTTTCTGTTGTTGCCCCAAAAAATCTACATGTTCTTTTTCTAATAGCGATAAAATTTTATTTCCGTTTTCATCATTTCCAATCTTGCTAATACAGCCTGTTTTTAAGCCAAGTCTGGAAAAAGCAACTGCTGTGTTTGTTCCACCCCCACCAACATCAAATTTCAAATTTTTTATAAGTATCTTGGCTCCAGCAGGATAACTAATAAAGTTTCTTCTTTCACCAGTGTCGGTATTTACAAAAACATCAATAACTGCTGAACCAAATGTAACAACATCGTACTCCATTTTATTGCCTCTTTTTAAATAGAAAGATTTAACTAATTAAAAACCTTTTCATTTGTATGAAAAAAAGGGGAAGGGTGAGAAAAGAAAAGAGGAGGAAAAAAATCTTAGTTGTTGTTACGCACCCAGATGACGAGGTTATTTGGATGGGCGGAATAATATTAAAGAACAATAAGAAGTGGGACATAACAATTATAAGTCTATGCAGAAGAAAAGATAAAGACAGAGCTCCGAAATTCAAAAAAGTTTGTAAATTCCTGGGTGCAAAATGTTATATATCAAATTTAGAAGATGAAAAACTTAATGATATAAAAACTGAGGAGATTATAAAAAGGGTCAAAAAATTTACAGATAAAGAATATGATTACATTTTTACCCATGGAAAAAATGGTGAATATGGGCACAAGAGGCATAAAGATGTTAATAAAGCTGTAAGAGAAATGATAAAGAAAAAATTAATTTCTTGTAATAGAATTTTCTTTTTTTCATATATCTAAAAAGTAAAATTCTGATATCCTAAAAAAAATTCAGATAAATTTATAAAGTTAGAATGCATAAATTTTATGAAAAAAAAGGAATTAATTCAGAACTTTTACGGCTTTAAGAAAAAAAGTTTTGAAGAAATTTGTTGTAGGAATACTGAAAGCTTTAAAATTAGAAGATTAACATGAAATGTTTAGTGCTTTATTCATATCCCCCAGAACCTGACGGGCAAAGTCTCCAAGGAGACTTGCTTTATAAAGGAATTCTAAATACTGGTAACGAGGCAATCCCTTGCCACTTTAAAGATAGTCTGCAGAAGAGATTTTATTTAAAACATCTTAAACCAGATGTTTGTTTTGGTGTTGGTTTCTGGGGCAATGTTCCTGAAATAATAAAAGAGCCTCTAAAATATGGAGTCAAGCCAGTCCCTTGGTTCAATTCAGATGGCTGGGTTGCAAATTACCAAAATGAATTTAATAAGCTGGATTTAATGTTCACAACAAGTAATTGGGTAAGAGAAATTTATAAAAGGGATGGTGTTGATGTAAGTAAAATAGTTCCGGCACATATAGGAATAGACACAGATCTTTTTAAACCAATAAATAAAGTAGATTATACAAAAAAAATAAGAGAAATGTTTGGTCTCAAAAATGACGAGAAGATGATATTAACAGTTGGAGGAGATGTGACATCAAAAGGAGCGCAAGAAGTAATGAAGGCGCTTGCAGAAATTAATAAAGAATTTAAAAATTGGAAATACGTATGCAAGTCTTGGCCAGGTGAGTGTACAGGGGACTGGAGAGGGTATGAAAAAAAATTAGCTAAAAAGTTAAAAATACAAGATAAGGTAATTCTTATTGATGATGAATTTAGCCAGGAATTTATGGTTAATCTTCTAAACTCCTGTGATATATACGCTGCTCCTTCTAGACTAGAAGGTTTTGGGATGATACAAGTTGAGGCGATGGCTTGTGGAAAACCAGTTATATCAATAAATAAAATGGGTCCCTCTGAAACAATAATCCATGGAAAAACAGGTTTTCTTGTAAAGCCAGCTAAAGAAATTACATTGCATGAAGAGTGGGTATATCCTTGGATGGGCTTTGAAAAAAAAGAAATTTTAAAATTTAAGAAGCCAAAGGTGCTTGCGTATGAAGCAGATATAGGTGAAATAAAGAAATATCTGCTTCAACTTTTAACAGATAAGGAACTACGTGAAAAAATTGGAAAACAAGCAAGAGAACATGTTATTCAAAATTTAGACTATAAAATAACAACAAAAAAGATTGTTGACATAACAAAAGAAAAGCTAAATCTAGATTAAAATCTTCTTCTTTTTTAAAGATTCATAAGCTAAAATATATGTCCCTGCACTCCATGCTTGGAGTTTGCCATAGGCTCTTCTTGTTTTTGGATGAATCCATTCAGGAAAGTTCCCCCTTAAATTAGCGATTGCTAGTTCTTTCAATTGTTCTTCAGCTTCTTCAAGCTTGCCAAGCTTAATTAAAGCAAGAACATAAAATCCACCGATATATGTCCAGATGCCTGCATTTAGATAATGATAAGGTTTTCCGGCATCACAATCTAGATAATAATCTTTCCATTCTGTGTTCCCTTTTTTTATTGGGGGGTATATGGATTTAACAGGATACGGCTTGTCAATTTTCTTTTTTTTGATATATGAAATAATTTTCTCTGCCTTACTTTTAGTTGTTAAATCAAAAATAATTGCGAGCAAATTTCCAAGAGAATCAAACCAGTTGCCGATTTCTTTGTATTTACGATGATTTTTCCATCTATAAGAAGCATAAAAATCTTTTAGCCACAATTTTGTTTCTTTATTTTTATTAACTAATAACTTTAATTTTCTTGCCTTACTGCTTTCACCCATTAATCTCAAAACTCTATAATATAAAGCTTGAGTATTTATTGTTCTTCCATACTTATGTGGAAAAGCATCTTGCCAGTCTGTTGTTGGAAGCTGTTCAAGCATCAGATTTTCACCAACATCTTGATAAGTTAGCCATATAAATGCTTTGTTAATTTCTTTTTTTTGTTCTCTGAACAAGATAGAATTATATCTTTTTTTGTAAATATAATGCCCTATTATAAACCATAAAGCAGAATCAATAGAAAGATAGTCTACTATAAGTTTTTTTTTCTTAAAACCATAGACAGCATTAGGAATCTGACCTTTTTTACTTTGTTTCTTTCCAAGAATCTCTAAACTTTTTTTAAAGGTTTCTCTAAAAGAATCTTTATATTCTTTTTCTTTTATTAAACTTGCACCGAGAAAAGAAATAACACTATCTCTTGACCAAACACCTTTATAACCTCTTCTCCCTCCAGAAGCAAACAAGCCGTATTCAGTAGAACATTCTTTTATAACTCCAATTGCTTTTTTATAAGCTTTATCCATCGTATTTACCATTTTCATAGCTTTTTAATTTTATCTGAAATGGGTGTCTGACCCATTTCTTTATTTTTTAATTTTGCAAGATAATAACAGAGAAAATCAGCAAAATAGAAAATCAAAAACATTCTTTGTTCTCTTGTTGAACTATAACAATCTATTTCGTAATAACCTTTAATGTATTTTTTGAAAAATTTTAATTGTCTGTTAAATTCTTTGGTTTCATCTTTATCAATTAATAATACAGGGAAAAATCTTTTGTCTGGCAGAGCTTCTATTTCATTATGGAAAAGTTCAGTAATTTTGTTTGCATGGCAGATAATCTTTATATCTTCTTCTATTGCTGTCTGTAACCTATAAGCTACAGCATAAAAATATTGACTTGCGTAAAATAAAGGTATCTTATTTTTTAATTTCTTTGCCAGTTTTTCTGCATCTTCTTCAATTTTTTTTCTGTTTTTTGTCAGATTTTTAATAATATTCTCAATAATCATTTTCTTTTTTTTAATTAACTCAGAGTTTTCTAATGTTCTAATTATCGGAAGGAAACACTCCGCGAATGTAAATCTCTGATGTATACCAAAGGGAACTTTTATTATCTTTACTTTATTTTTTTCTGCTTCTCTTAAAAGCTTGCCTCCAGAGGTTAAAACTAATATATTAACCTTTTTTGCTTTTCTAAAAACTTCCAGAACCTCTTTTGTATTGCCTGAATAACTTGATAAAATAATCAAAGTCTGAGAATCAAATAATCTACTTGGCCTTGTAAAAATTTCAACACCGATTTCATCTCTTAAAAACTGTCGCAAGAGGCAGCCAGCAATATAATTCCCACCCATTCCAATAAATGCAATTTTCTTAAATTTTTTGCTAAGTTTAGGGATATCTAAACTATATGCCTTTTTTATCTTATCTGGAAAACTCTCTACAAGCCTGTATACTTCTTTTTCTTTCATCTTCCACGTCTCTTCGTTTTTTTCATTTTAGAGCTTCTAATCCAGGCAGTTTCTCACCGACAATATATCTCAGTAGTGCGCCACCACTCAAACTTACATAGCTAAACTTATTTTTATTTATTTTGGTTTTTCTAATTGCATCACTTAAATGACCACCACCAATTAAAGAAAATCCTTTATTTTTTGTTATAGCTTCTAATAGGGCTCTCGTTCCCTTGCAAAATTTCTTCTCAGCACAAAAACCAGCAGGACCTTT
>CAZOGQ010000002.1:18377-19607 GCA_964579545.1 Candidatus Woesearchaeota archaeon
GATTTCATGCTTATTGGGAAACTGTTCTAAGGATAGTTCTTTTCTCTTGCCTTTAACTTTAACAGCAAAATCAATTGGCGTTTCAACATTCCTCAATTTTCTCTTTAATTCTTCTGTTAATTTTTTTGTAATATGTAATTCTTTTTTCAAATATTTATTCTGCGCTCCCAGATTTTTTCCTTTGGCAATAAGACATAACTGACCAAACAAACCACAAGCTAAAACTTTTTTTCCTTTTAATAAAAGAATATTTTCTTCTGTTTTTGCGCCTCCAAGAATGTAAAGACAATTTTTTATTTTAATTTTATTCAGTGCTTTAAGCTCCTCTTCAAAAAGTCTGCCAGCACAATATGGTAAATATTCAGGAAAAGAAACAATTGAAGTTTGTCTTCTGTGGCATACTGAAAATGCATCATTAACATAAATATCGCATAAAGGAACTAACTTCTCAATAATCTTGTTTTTTTTATTTTTTTCTGGCTGGAATTCTTGTTTTTCAAATCTAATATTTTCCAATAAGATAGCATTTCCAGACTTTAAATTTTTTATTGTATTTTCAGCTTTCTCGCCAATAATATCTTCTACAAATCCTATTTTCGTATACCTATTCAGTTGTTTGGCATGCTGCTTGAGAGAAATGAAACCAGATTTTCCAGGTTGGCCTTGGTGCGCTAAGATAATAACTTTAGCTTTTTTTTTCTTCAACTCAGAAATTGTCTTAGCAGCCTGCCTAATTCTCTCTGACTTAAGCAGTTTGCCATTCACAACATCGGAATTCAGGTCAGTTCTCAAAATAACTGTTTTGTTTTTGAAATTAAAATCAGATAAGGTTTTCATTTTTTTATTTCAATATCTTTAACAAGTCAATCATCCTATAACTATAACCATACTCATTATCATACCATGCCAAAACTTTAACAAGGTTCCCCATTGTTTGAGTAGATAGACCATCAACAACTGATGAGTGTGAATTTCTAATAACATCTGAAGAAACAAGCTCATCTTCGCTATACTGTAAAATTCCTTTTAGTTTTCCCTGGGAAGCTTTTTTTAGTACATTATTGACTTGTTCTTTTGTCACTTTTTTATTTAGTTCAGCAACAAAATCAACTATGCTGCCACAAGCAATAGGCACCCTCATAGCTAATCCATCAAGTTTACCTCTTAAACTTGGAATGGCCTCTACAACTGCTGTTGTTGCACCAGATGTAGTGGGAATTATATTTACTG
>CAZOGQ010000003.1:0-2212 GCA_964579545.1 Candidatus Woesearchaeota archaeon
TTCAGACAACTTAATCCCCTCAATTTTAAGAACGCCTTTTTTATCAATCTTATGACTTTCAAAACCCTCTCCTAAAGATACTCTGCCTTCTCTTTTTTTATTGATACCAAGAAGTCTTGCTGTTTCCCATACCTTCCCAAGGGGGATGTGATCTATAACAATTCCATTTTTGATATAGCCTATAATTCTCTTGTCTTTATCCATTTTCATTTGTCAATAAATAAAGCAAAGCTTTTCTTATGTAAAGGCCGTTTTTAGCTTGCTCAAAATAATGAGCATAATTCGTACTGTCTATTCTATCTTCTATTTCAGTTATTTTTGGAAGTGGATGCAATATCTTAAATCCCTGTTTAACATTTTTAAGCATATTCAAAGTTAAATGATACTGCTCAGATATGATTCCATACTCTTGTTCACCTTCAAGACCTTCTGGAAACCTCTCTCTCTGAACTCTTGTCATATAAAGTATCTCTGACTTATTTATTATATCTTCTAAATCATTCAAACCATGCTCAGAAAAAATAACCCCTTTTTCTTTTATTCTTTTTAGTAAGTCTTGAGGCATTTTCAAAGAATCATGAGAAATAAAGAACATCTCACAATTGTTGTAGCGAGACAAAGCTAAAGTGAGAGAGTGTGGTGTTCTGCCATATTTTAAGTCTCCTGCAATCGCTATCTTTATATTCTCAAGTTTGCCTCTTATTTCCTTAATAGTATATAAATCTAATAAAGTCTGAGTGGGATGTTGATTTTGGCCGTCTCCAGCATTTATAACTGGCATGTCAAGTATATCAGATACAAACCTGGCAGAGCCATCTTTTCTATGCCTTATAACAACAACATTAGGACCATTTCCTTGGATTATTTTAACAGTATCTCTAAGAGTTTCGCCTTTTTTAATAGAGCTTGTGTAAACATCAAAGTCCAGAACAGAACCCCCCATCTGATACGCTGCTGCCTGAAAACTTATGCTCGTCCGTGTACTTGGCTCAAAAAATAAAGGAGCCACCATTTTTCCTGCCATAACTCCTTCAACTTTTCTAGGATTTTTTTCAATCTCGCTGGCAAATTCTAAAATATAATTAATCTCGTCTGTTGAAAAATCTTCTATAGAAACAACATCTCTCCCAAAAAAATCTCTTTTTTTGACCATTAAAATATAAATAAGAAAGAGGCATTTAAAAATAAATCTGTGATGTAAAATATACTTTGTATTAATCTACTAAATAAAATTCTTTAATTGTTTCATAAACCGGACCGTGAGGAGTTAATTCAGATTTCACTAGCTTAAAATTCTTAATTTTGAATTCAATATTTTTCACTTCTGTGTTTTCTAAAAAAACAAGAAAACCCTGTTTGTCTACTACTGCTTTAATTCTAGCAATAGTAATGTGTGTCTGGAAAGATCTTTTTTCTTTCATAAAACCAATTTCTTCAAGCTTGTCAACAACTTGCTCTTGCAACTTGTTTATTTCTTGTTTTTTTGATATAAGCTCAAGCCACAAAACCTTTACAAACTTCGGACTGAAAAATCCAAGCTTGCCAAGGGAAACATCAAAACTCTTTTGTTTTATCTCGCTTAGTTTTTCTTTTATTTTCTCAGTTTCTTGTTCTGAAACCTCTCCAAGAAACTTCAGAGTGAGATGAAAATTCTCTGGCTCAACAAATCTAGCCCCTATTATGTTTTTCTTTATTATTTTATCACTCAGCTTGGCTATTTCATTTTTTGCCTCTTTGCTTAGCTCAATTGCAATAAATGTGCGCATGTTTATAAGAAAAAACCAAACTTTTTAATAATTTCCTCTATTCCCACAAAAACCGAAAGATTTATATACTTGTGTATAGTTAGTATATAAACTATGTATAATTAAGATTTTAATAAAATGGCAGAACAATCTACAATACTATTAAACAAAAATGTAATTGAAATGTTAAAAAAAGCTAGAGAACATCCTAGACAAACATATAACGAGCTATTAAGAAAAATGGCAGGCATTTTTATTAAAATTAAAGAAAGAAACCAGTATGATGAGTTCTTACATAAAATCCAACAGCCAAAAATGAGAGAGATTTGGGATAATAAAGATGATGAAGGATGGGAAAATGTATAAGTTTGGTGATGTCATCTTGGCAAATGTCCAATTCACAGATACTTTTGAGATTAAAAAAAGACCTGCATTAGTACTTTTTGAAGAGCATGGAAACGTTGTTG
>CAZOGQ010000003.1:2222-19362 GCA_964579545.1 Candidatus Woesearchaeota archaeon
CTGGAGTAACCTCTAACTTAAAAATGAGTGGAATTCCTTTAACAAAAAAAGAGGGTTCTATCAAAGAGAGTATAATAAAACTAAATTACATATTTACAATTTCTGAAAAAATGATAGAAAAGTTTTTGTTTCGCATACCAGAAGAAAAAAAGAAGATAACTAAACAAGAACTGATGAAAAGACTAGATTAGATTTAATTTTTATAAAGTTTTAAGCCAAGAAGATAGGGCTTAGCCGGCAAGATTTGGTATTATCTCTTTCGTATTCTGTCCTTAATAGCCAAAATCACATTTGATAGAATATACAAGTAGATTATTTCAACTACTAATGCCTCTAAAAATTGTATAGTATACAAATGAATTATTGCACTAATATAGGCTGGAACCGGATAAATTATCAAGAAAACAAATCCTAAAGGTATTAGAATGAAATTGAATATTATCGATTCACTTGGAGCATCAAGAACAATCATTTTGGCGCTTAACCACCAAAAGAGTAGGAAGATTAATAATAAGATTAAAGTAATCTTTAAATTTCGTTTGTTAGGCAAAACATAGTCTTTCAATTTCATGTTTTAACATAAATTCAGGGAGTACATAAGGATTGTTATGTCTTCAATTTTGGTTGAAGCTATTTTGGACTGCCATTGAGCTAATTCACTTTAAATCCTTTGTACTTCAATATTCTTTTAACAGAATCATCAATATTTTCTTCTTTAATATCTCCACTCTTAACTTTTCTTTCCAGATAATTTAAAATACTATTTATTTGTCTTGGATCAACTGCAAAATCTAAAATAACATCATCTCCAGAATTAATTAAATCTACATACATTCTTTTTTTATCTAACAAATAAAACTTTCTTAAACCCAGCATGCTTATAGCATCTGTTATTATTAATCCTTCAAACTTTTTTCTTAAATTAGAAATACATTTTTTTGAAACAGTACATGGCCTGCCTTCTGAATTCACTGTACCAGAAACAACAGGATGTCCGACCATAATTGAAGAAACATTTTGTTTTATTGCAGCATCAAAAGGTTTTAAATCTTCCTCTGTTATTTTAGCTTTAACAATAAAAATATGTGGATCTTTGACAGAAAGACTACCACCTGGATAATGTTTTGCGCAAGCCATAATGCTTTGTCCTTGAAGACCTTTTACATATTCTCTAACTTTACCTGAAATTTCAGAAATATTGCCAGTAAAGGCTCTTTTTTTCCACACAATGTCTTTTATTTCAGCAACAGGTGAAAAATCAAGATTAAAACCAAGTTCTTTTAAAAGCTGGCCGTGTTTTTTTCCTTCATTATAAGCTTCTTTATCAGTTTCAATTTCTGAAAATGCCTTGAAACTAATAAATTTTGAAAAAGGATTCCAATGCCCTTCTAAATCTGCTGTAACAAAAAAAGGAATTTTCGAAGCAGATTGAAATTTTTTTATTTCTTTTTTATAATAGATTTTTTCTTTACCACCTTTAAAATAAATTCCACCAATATTCATTCTTGAAACTTTCTCATCATTCATATTTGTAGAAACAACAAGCATCTGAGCAAGTTTTTGTTTTAAACTCAAAGAATCAAGATAGATTGTTTTGTTTTTTATTTCAATATTTTCGGTAGAATAGTTTTTTAAAGGATTTGAAAAACTATAATACAAAACAATGCTTAATAAAACCACGGCGATTATTATTATGGGCAGCATTTTTTTCATCATAGTGTGTTTTATTTTTGGATTTTTGAGTAAGATTAGCGTTTTATTGTTTTATTAAATATCCCTCTTGCTTTATTAATAAAATCAATTGTTTTAAGCCTTAATTCTTCAACTCTATCTTTATCAGAGGTATATTTTGAGGAATAAGATGCTTCTTCTCTTTTATCTTTCGTATGAACATAGAGTTAATTAATAATATAAATATAACTAATACTGCTACAATCACCCAACTTTTTTTCATAATACATTAAAGAAAGGGATGTTTAAAACTCTTTCTTCTTTTTATGGAAGTGAGAAAAAGGCTTCCAATCTTTTCGTTAACATTGCACAAAATAGCTTGTTTTTGTTCAATCACAAGAACAAAAACACAAGCTTCTTATTATCATAAAAACCTTGTGTTTTACAACATACTAAAGTGTGTGGTTTGTTTGGGCTTTTAGGATGCTCAGAAATTGAAAACAGTATTTAATATTAACCACATAATAAATTATGTGGTTTTCAATTTCTGACATAACAACTCTACTAAAATTTTAGCTGTAAGTTTGGTTGTTCTATGATCATATTTTTTATCTCTTTCTGCATCTATTTCTACAATGTCTAAAGCCTTTAAATTTTTTAGTGTGTTAATTTTCTGGATAATATAAATTAATTGTCTTGAATCCAGGCCTTTTAGCTCTGGGTATGCAACAGCAGGAGCAAATAATGGATCAATAACATCAATATCGACTGAAACATATAAGGTCTTGCCTTGTGAAAATTTTATTATTATATCTGTTGTTCCTTCAATATCTTGTTCTATTTGTTGTATTGATATTTGTTTTATTTTTTTATTACTTAAAAATTGAATTTCTTCTTGGTGTAAATTCCTTGCTCCAATAAGCAGAATATTTTCAGGAGAAAAACCTTGTTCAATCAAAGCACGCAACCACTCTTCGTGGGTCGGCTCTTTCATAGGAGGCATGCAATCTGCATGCGCATCAAACACAATTAAACAAGCTTGTTGATTATTTTTATTACAATACTTTAAAAAAGCTCTGCAAGTTGAAAATGAAATTGAATGATCTCCCCCAAGAAAAATTATTTTGTCTTGTTCTTCAAACATTTCTCTTGAGTTTTCATAAATAAGTTTATCTGCTTCTTGCAAATCATTATTATCTAAATGTATTTCTTCAATATCAAGAAGCTGTTTATTGATTATTTTGTTTTTTTCATTAGAATAAATACTATCTAAAGAAGCAATAATTTCATTACCTGCATTTCTGCAGCCATCTGTCTTTCCAAGCCCATTAATTCCAGGAACTTTAACTATTAACATTTTTATTTTGTTGGGCTTATTTTTATTCTGGGATCAGAGAGAATGTTGAGAAAGCTTTGATTTTTGCCAGCTTCTTCACACCTTCTAACTTGACATTATTAATTCTATCCTCATACTTATAAAATTCTTCTGCACTTTCAACAACTTCTTCTAACATAACAGATATTAAAGTCTGTGTAGAATCTTCTCTTGCCACATTACTTAGCCCAATTAATTGTTCCTTGCATTCATTAAAATCTCTTTTATCAAGATTCTTTAGATTTTTTATTTCTTTAAGAATTATTTCTTTAATCTCTTTTATTTTTTCTTTTACTGTTCCAACATACACGCTACAATAACCATACTCTCTGCCAAAATCTAAATCTCCTCTAACAGCATAAGCTAATCCACGCTTTTCTCTAATTTCCTGAAAAAGACGGGAAGACATCCCTCCAAAAAGATAAGCTCCTACTACCTCATAATCATACCTTTTAACATCTCTCATTGTAGAGCCATGGAAACCAAAAATAAAATGGGCTTGTTCAAGATTTTTTCTTTTTTCAACTTCTTCAGCATTTCTAAAAACAGGGATATGCTCGACAAGTTTTCTTGTCTTTACAGGATAAATTTTTTCAGCCATATCGCAAATTTCATCAAAATCTGCATTTCCAACTACTGTCAATATCATCGAGTCTGTAGAATAAAAACTCTTAAAGAGATCAGAAACTTGTTTTCTTGTTAAATTTTTTATAATACTTGCGTTTCCTGCAATTGACATTCCAAAAGGTTTTTCATAAAGTAAAGATTTTATTTTTTCTGGAACATAAAAAGTGGGATTATCATGATACATATTTATCTCTTGAATTATAACTTGTTTTTCTTTTTCAAATTCAGCTGGGTCAAATCTCGGATTGAGGATTAAATCAGAAGCTATTTCAATTCCAGATTTTAAATGCTTATCTGGTAGCTTATTCCAATAACTTGTTACTTCTTCTGAAGTAAATGCGTTAAGAGTGCCTCCTTTTTTTTCAATTTCACGAGCAATTTGTTCCTGGCTTCTAGTTTTTGTACCCTTAAACATTAAATGCTCGATAAAATGTGATATGCCTTTTATTTCTGCATTTTCATAGGATGCTCCATATTTGCAAGTCGCAGAAACTGCAACAACTGGTAGTTGCCTTTTTTCAAATAAGATTGTTAGACCATTTTTCAGTTTTTTCTTGAAAAAATTTTGTTGCATAACCAAAAAAAGAATTAGAGACTTATAAAGATTGCTGATGTTAACGCCCTACGAGATATTCAAATTAATCGAAAGACAAACTGACTTTAATTGCCCTATCAACTTTATTCATTGTAAAGTTATCAAGCAAACCTATTCTCTTGATTAACCTACCATTATCAATTGTTCTAATTTGATTTAGCATAATAGTAGAATCTTTGTCTAAACCGGATTCATCTTTTGAAATAAAAATATTGGTTGGATATTCTTTCTTAAATATTTTTGATGTGACTGCCGCGATAATTGTTATAAGGGAATGTTTATTTGAAATATCATTTTGAATTATCAAAATAGGCCTTATTCCTCCTTGCTCACTTCCTTTTATTGGTTGTTAATTTGCTAAGAAAATATCTCCTCTTTTTGTAGGCATTTACCACTCCCAATCATTAAGATTCTCAATAGATTCAAATTCTTTTGTTACCTTAAGACTTTCTTTTGCCATAACTTTACAACCCCCAATAAGTATAACTCATTTGCTTGCTACTTGAATTTTTTTTATTTTAAAAAAATATCTATACTCTCCGTCTTTTACAATCTTACCGCCAATTTTAATTTTTTCTTTAAAAAAAGGCATGTTAATAACAATTGTCTCAAAGTCGCCGCCTTCTCCAGTCAAATCAAATTTATATTTTTTTGATAAAGACCCCAGTTGTTTAAATAAACTCAAATCTATAATCTTACCGAGCCACCCTTCACTCAGACCTTCTGTAGATATCTTACTTATAATTATCTTAAAATTATTATCAAGGCATTCTTGCCAGATTTCTTTGCCAGATAAATGCCACAGAGGAGACTTAATCTCCAGTTTTAATTTCCTACATATTTTTTCAATATTTTTAGATTGATATTGTGAAGCTATTCCACCTGTTATAATATACTTAACTTTTCCTTTAACTTTTTTAAGAAGTTTTTTTAATGCTCTCAACTCTTGTTTTTTTCCAATAGCTGATTTTTCAGTAAGTAAAAGAATTCCAAGAGATTTTACTTGTTTATTTAGTAATCTTAAATCTGGTTTATGAAACATGTACGCATCTTCTGAAACAGGAAGAACAGAAAGTAAATATCTTACATCATAACCACCTTTTTTTGCCTTATAAAGTGCAAGACACGAATCTTTTCCTCCTGAAAATAATACTGCTGCTTTATTGCTTTGCATTTTTGTATTTTTATCTTTTACTCACAAATTTATTTCCTTTAATATAAAATCTCAAATTATTTGGTAAATCTTCTCTAACTCCAACTCTCTTAGTTTCTTGAATTTCAAAATCATTTTTTTGATTTATATTCCCAATTATTCTTAAATCTTTATTATTAATAATGTTTTGGTTATGAATCTCTTTACTAATTTGTAAAGCTTTTGTAAGTAAACCCGGCCCGCTTGTTCTTGCCTGGAAGTTTAATGGCTCTACTGCTCTCAGCAAGACAGCTTGTGCCTCTCCTTGTTTACCAGTAACAACATTAAAAAGCCATTGGTTATGGATTCCATAAACAAGTATTGTGCCAGCTTCAGATTTCATTGTCTTTCTCAAATCACCACCCTTACAAGCCCTAGAAGCAGGATCATTCTCGTCGAAATAAGCTTCTGTCTCAACTATTTTTGTTTTTAATTCCCTATTCTTTAAACTCCTTACGATTACCTTACCAAGTAACTCTCTTGCAACAATATCTGCTTTTCTTAAATAAAAATCCTTATTTAACATAAATATTAAAAAGAAAAAAGATTAATAAAATTAACTAAAAAGAAAAAATAAAATAAAAACTTATTTTTTCTTAGCTTTTACTTTTTTCTTTGGTTGTCCTTTTGCTTTTCCTTCTCCAACCTCTTCTTCTACCCAGTCTTCTTTTATTATTCTTGCTGCTGGTCCTTTAGATTGTCCAAATGCAAAAAGGGATCTTGCTCTAGGAAGTTCTTCAACTGCAAATAAAGATCCTAGACTCTTCGAGAAATAAGTTTCTTCTTCCTCTCTTTTTCCTCATAAAATAGGCTGGCCTGATAGAGCTTCATCTAATACACTATCTACTTTATCCAGGGGTTGTTTTCTCCGATTTTCTTTAGTCCTCATAAACAATAAAATATGATACATTTTTTAAACATTGTTGTATAATATTATAGGTAATATAAAAATTAAAAACAGGGGAAAATGGCATCAACAAACCAAGGTTTTGAATATAAAAAAGCTGAATCTATTTATCTACAAGCTCGCACTTTAGAAGAAAAACTGCAAGCATTAGAGGAGATGATCAGGACGTGTCCAAAGCATAAATCAAGTGAAAAAATGCTGGCTAACCTAAAAACGAGATATGTTAAATTAAAAAGTAAAATACAAGAATCAAAAAAATCTGGTAAATCTGGAAGAAAAACAGGAATAAAAAAACAAGGAATTCAAACTGTCTTAGTTGGCTTAACAAATTCTGGAAAATCATCGATCTTAACAAGTCTAACAAATGCCAGACCAGAAATTTCTCCTTTTCCTTACACAACAAAAAATCCAACAATAGGAACCCTCGATTATAAAGGAATCAAGTTTCAAATAATAGATCTTCCGTCTATTGAACGCGAAAGTTTTGATCAAGGAATTATGAATAATGCTGATATCTCACTTATTGTAATAATAAAAATACAGGAACTAGATAAAATTCTACCTTTTCTTGAAAAAACAACAGGTAAGAGATTAATAATTTTTAATAAAATTGATATTCTCAACGATAAAGAAAAAAGAAAAATTCACGAAACATTAAAAACCAAAAAACTAAAGTTTTGTTTATTTTCTTCAAAATCAAAAGAAGGTATTGGTGAACTTAGGGAAAAAATCTTTGCCTCTGCAAATATCATAAGAATTTACACAAAAGAACCAGGAAAAAAACAGACAGACAAAGAACCCATAATACTTAAACCAGACTCAACAGTAGAGGATGTTGCAAGAAAAATCAGTAAAGACCTTGCTAAAAATATTAAAGAAATTAGAATAACTGGTCCTAGCTCGAAATTTTCAAATCAAAAAGTTGGTTTAAAACACAAAATCAAGGACAAAGATATTGTCGAGTTTCATACAAAATAACTATCTTGTTATTCTCAAATTCTTAACAACAGAATACAGTTCTTTTGCTCCTTTATTTTTTTCAAAATATTGCCTTGTTGGCTTTATTAATTTATCTAGCTCAAGAGCACAAGAATTTTTTAAATCAAGAGGATGTAGTTTTTTCTTGATAAATTCTTTCTCAAGATCCTCATAATCTGAAAAAACAATGTCTCCTCCGAACTTTCTGTCTCTTTCTATCTTTAAAGTCTTAATATCTTTAAAAATAATGTGTTTAAAGTACTCTAAAATAGGGTTTCCCCCTATTTCTCCTTCTTTGCAATATCCAGAATTAATTTTTCGTTTTAATTCTTCTAAAGAGTCGTGCATATAAATACAAGTTCTAGGATCAGATTTAGACATTTTAGAAGCTATTAAAGTTTCGTCTGCATTTTTTTTCTTTTGTAACCCTTGTAAGCCTAATAAAATATGGTGGTGAACAGCAATAGGTTTTTTCCACTTATATTTTTTAGCAACATCTCTTGCCAACATATTTGCCCGTCTCTGATCCACGCCTAACTGACAAATATCAATATCCATTTGAAAAATATCTGCAACTTGCATGCTTGGATAAAATAACTGTGCTGTTGAGATAATATCCCCTTCTTTTCTTCCAGCTATTGTTAATGATTTCTTTGTTCTGCTTATACTAATTGCTTTAGCAACTCTTAAAACCTTATCCCAATAATCAATTGTGTCCATTAATTTACTTGCCCAAATAATTTCAACTTTTTTTATGTCAATACCGCAAGACTTCCAAACTTCTATAAAATATCTTCCGGCTGTTTGTATTTTTTCTAAGTCTCCTCCAAGTTTATTGTTTATAAAACCAAAATAATCTGCTAAATACAATTTGAATCTGACTCCTGCTTTTAACATATTTTTTAGATTTATAGCTCTCAACAAACCAAAATGTATTGGTGCTACTCCACTCGGTTCAAAACCATCGTAAGCTATTGGCTTTTCATTAGTTTCAAAAATCCTTTTGAGTTCAGCTTCTGTAACAATTTCTTCTGAAAATTCTTTTAATAGTTCAACCTTTTTTTCAACATCCATATAAAATAAAAAAATCCAAGTTATTTAAAGTTAATTGCTTTCTACTTTTTATAAAGCTTACTTGTTTGAGCTATTCTAAAAAACAAAAGAAAAAAACTTAAGCACCACATTTTAATATAACCAAAAAATATTAGTGTATTACTAATTAAGGCTCTTCCCATATTTTGGAAGATTTTAGCCTGACGAAGTCGGCTAAAATTTTATTCTAATTGGTAATATAAAATTTATATCGGCGGAAAATCAGGTCATAAAGCGATGTTGGAAAGTTAATTTTATAATAATGCTGAAAAAACAGATTAACAAAAATTAGAGAATTTCAAAAAACCTAAAATCCTTAAATTTAATACTCTCAAAGCTTATATACTATAAATTTGATATTTTTTATTCACAATTGCTAGAAGAGCCCTAATTACTTATCATACTTATTTGTTTTCTAATACTCCGCTCCATCTTTCAGAAGAGAACTCATATTGCTTCATTCTGTATCGCAATATATCTCTTGTAATTCCCAAGATTTTTGAGGCTTGAACTTGGTTACCTCTGCTCCGTTCCAAAGCATCGTAGATTAGTTTCCTCTCAACACCCTTGACCATGCCTGTAAAAGATCTCCCGCTATCAATACTTATGTTTCCGATATCCGGTCTTCTTAACCGCTCTTTAGTTTTTAATCGCTCTTCAAAATTGTAAGTTTTAATCATCTTTTCAAATACAGTTTTAGTAAGAGTATCTTTAACTCTAAATACCGCAGCGCCAAGCACTGTATTACTTAGCTGTCTAACATTCCCAGGCCATGACAATCTGCTTAAGTACGTGTATGCTCCTTTATCTATTTTAATTGCTTCTAGAATATTCCACTTTGAGATATAAAGTCCAAGAAACCAATCTGTTAAAAGTGGTATATCTTCCATTCTTTCTCTAAGAGGAGGCAGATGAATTTTTACAGCATTAATCCTATAAAACAAACCTTTACTAAAATCTTCGTTTTCAATCCTCTTTTTTAAATTACTACTTGTTGCAAATATTAGTCTAACATCTACTTCCTCACTAAAATCAGAACCAACTGGTACTACTTCTCTGGATTCAAGTACTCGTAAAAATTTTTCCTGTAGCTTCTTGGGTAATGTTCCTATTTCATCTAAAAAAAGTGTTCCGCCATTTGCTGCCCTGAACTTGCCTTCCCTGCTCTCTTTTGCGCCAGTATAAGCCCCTTTTTCGTGCCCAAAAAGTTCGCTTTCAAAAAGAGATTCAGGAATTGCAGCGCAATTAACAGCTACGAAATTTTTATCTTTTCTTTTTTCATCATCATCATGTATAGCTCTCGCAACAAGTTCTTTGCCTGTTCCTGTTTCTCCTTCAAGAAAAACAGGTAAACCCTCATGATCAATTACGCGATTTATTTGTTTGTGTACTTCTTTCATAATAGGCGAGCGTGTAACTATTTTATGATCGAAACTTACATCATAATTATCCTTACAATATTTTCCAGTTAACTTTTCTTGTAGTTCATCCATTTTAAATATCTCAGAATTATGCTCTGAGGCACCAACACCCTTGATTTTCAAGAAATTCTTAGTTTAAAAACCTTTTTATTCTCTTGTTACTTAAGTAATTCATGCAAAATAACACATACATCTACTCAGCAATTTCAATAGCAGGCATTTTCATCTTATTACTTCTATCTTTTATTCTACAGCCAAAATTAATAAATATAGAAAATATAGATGAGAATTTAATAAATCAAAAAGTCAGGATACGGGGTAGGATAATACAAGAGAAAAACTATGATAATGATTTTTCTGTTTTAACAATTAAAGATAAAACAGCAAGTATAGAAGTTACCTGTAATTGCAAAAATCTGCAAGGCAAAAATGCGGAAATTATTGGTCGAATCACAGAATACGGGCAAGAATTACAGATTCAGGCAGATAAAATTATTGAGATAACCAATTAGATTATATTCAATTTATTTTTTCTCTTTAAAAAGAATAGAAAACAAAATCAAACCAAATATCATTGAGACAACAAACCATCCTGCAACCATATACATCAGCCTTAAAGCACAATAAAGAATAAAAGATATAAAAAATGCTCCCAAAAGTTTAATTAAAAAATTTATTGTATTCATTGTAAAATCTAAAAGAAAGATAATTATTTTGATTTTTGCAAAAATTAATAAAATAAAAAAGAAAAACAATGAAAACTTTAAGCATTAACAACTTGTTTTTTGCCACCCCATGCAGCGATTCCTAGCAAGACAATGTATGCGATATTTACTATAGGAATTAGAGCCAGTATTGCCCACCATCCAGGTCTTCCTACTGCAATAAATGTTTTCCACATCCAGATAATTGCGAAAACTGCTAGAGCCACTATTAAAAACCAATTTAAAATCGGTATCCAAACTCCAGCTAAGAAAAGTATTGGCCACCAGTGCATTTTTGCAATTTTGCTTGATAACAACAAAGGACCAATTGAAGGAATCCATGCAATTCCTGCTGGTTTTGTTCCTGTACGTTTTGCAATTGCCATAAATGCAAAAGACATATAGATATACATCCCAACAGCTACAATTATAACAAATACAATAATAGCCATAAGAAATGCCAATAATCCGCCCAGCAAGCCTCCTGCTACTGCCACGTCTCCTGAAGTCAAGCTATTTCCGAAATCAAGTGCTGCTTCTTGTAAAAACAACATTTTTCACCTCCTTTTTTATTTATTAAATATTTCAATTTATTTTTCAAGTTTTTTTGAAACTTTGAAAAACATAATTATTTCTATGATCATAGCAGCTGCAGAAGCTAGATTAACAACAGAGCCTATAATCTCTAATATTCCAGAAGGTTCAGAAAGCTCAACCTGTTCTTTTAATTTTAAAAGGCTAACACCAAACAAAACACTTATTGTAATATTAATGACAACAACAATGAAAATAAGTAAAATCACCACCATAATAGAAAAAACAATTGTCGGGGCTGCTGCAGAAGCTGCATTTATTTGGGTTTCTTTATTCAAGTTAATTTCTTGTGCAGAAGCAGCATAAACCATAAGTATAACATAACCAATCAAAAGAGCAAGTATCATTACGCAACTAAGAATAATTTTAATCCAGGCCATTACATTAAGCAGTTTATTATTAAATCTTCTTCCTAAAACAACAAAACCATATGCAAAGTAAATTGAAAATATAAAAATCGTTCCAAGAAAAATAAATGCAAGTGTAAAAAGAATTTCTAAACCATGAAGATTTTTAAAATCACTAAGCTCCTTAGCTCCCTGGCTCTGCGGAGCAAACACAAAAAAACTTATGAAAAAAAGAACAAAGGTTAGTAGGACTATAAGAGATAAAGTAACTATGCCAGATACTGCAGCTCTTCTCAATGGCTTTTTATTATTCATAAAATAAAAAGGAAGAACTTGTTTTTAAAGGTTTTTGATTTTATTCTTTTCCTTGAGCAATTCCAAGAATACCTCCAACAATTGCAAGTATATCTCCTAAACTAAGAATGCCACAAACTAAAGCAATAATCCCTCCTTTTGTAGTTGTCTTGGGATTTTTCATAAGTTTAGAAGCCCATAATTTAAACATACCCAAAACAAGAATAAAAACAAAAATAAAAAAATATATTATTGTTATTATTGTTGGAAGATTACCTTTTGTAGGAAAATTTTCAATACTAGATGGAGAAAAAATCATTAATATTAAAACTAATAATGCAAATGCTGCAAAAAAGAATGTAATAATGCTACTAATTAAAAGCAAAATTGGACCAGCTTTTGATTCCATATTTCAAAAAGAAAGAAGATGTTTTTAAATGTTTTTGAAAATGTTAAGTAAATCTATAAAGTTAATATTTTTACAATTTAAACTACTTAAATCTACATTGAAATTAATATACGGAATAGAAATAAGTATAGAATCAACGAGCATGGGGAATTGATGGAACAGATATGAAAAAAGGGCGAACGAGTGAAGTGAGCGGGCTTGTTAATTTGGAATCTTTACTTAACAGAAAACTATAGATTAACTTTACTTTCTCTTAAATAATCTTTTAAAAAACTCAATAATTCTTTGTATTAAACTACCACTTACACACTCATCAGAAGCACAAACATTGCTTCTGCATTCGTAACTATTATCACATATTTCTTGTTTTTCTTTTTGTTCTTTAAATCTGCCATCAATGTCACAGTAGACGTATTTCTTAATAGCTGAACCACCGCCTCCGCCAGCACTTAGAGGAGTAACTGGACCACCGCCTCCGCCAGCAGTAGGTGGTGTTTCTGTTAAATTTTCAGTAAATTTCGATTCAGTTCTTGTCCTGTAACCATAAGGTAAACATCTGCCGTCTAAATAACAACCAACTTCGCATCCATATTCTGTTGGTCTAGTAAGTGTTAGTTTAACATATGCAAGATTGCCTACAACATCTCTAGCAACTATATCTTCTATAGCAACTTCTGTTTTATCGCTAAGAACTCTTGTCTCGCCTTCTGACAAAGAAGTTGTTAATTCGCCGTTTATATTAAGAACAACTTGTGTTGCGGATATGAAAGCTATAGTAACATTATATCTTTTGCTATTAAAAATGGTTGTTGCTGTATCGCCTTCGTAAATAGTACATTGTCCGTCTGTGCAGGAGCTGTTAGGTTTTGAGGGTATTGGCCCTTCGTTTACACAAGCTCCATCTTTGCAGCCGTATGGGCATTGATAAGTAACGCTGAGTGCGTCGTTGTCACCTCCCCCCTCACAAAAGAACTCTTCTAAAGTTTTTGTGTCTACGCATTTATCTCCAAATTCTCCCCCCTCGTAACCCTCTTCTGGATATGTAATATGGGTTCTGGTAGCTGTTCCTTTAACATAATAATTTTTTCCCCCATCAGAATCTGTACATATAGCTTCTGATGATCTCATAATGCTAAAATAATTATCACTAGAATCAGCTATACAATTTGAAAAACAGTTATCTGTAACTGCCCGGGCCATAATCTTATATTTATAACTTTCTGGGATTATTGGGGGAATTAGCCAATAATATTTGCCAATAGAAACATCTTTTTTTAAAGAAATTGGTATCCAATTAGAACAAATCTGACAACACATGCCATTTGTAGTGCATTCAATATTTTTTTGTGAGCCATCTATTAAATAAATATTAACCTCCTTAAATTGTGGAGAATCCCATAAAATATTATGTATTTCACCAACCCTCCATTTTTCTCCACCATTTGGAGAAAGAAGAACAATTTTTCCTTCTTTAGAAAATCTTAATTTAACATAACACTTACTTCCAACATAACTGCTACAGACTATATCATCAACACTAACTTTTATATCATCAACACTAACTTTTATATCATCAAAAAAATATGTTTCGCCTTCTAAAAGAGAGTTACTTGATTCGTTATCTAAAATGATTCTCACTTCAGCAGGATCAATAAAATTGATATTGGCTGTATGCTCTATTCCATCAATAATTAAGGTTGTGGTTTTTCCATAATTAATAAAACACAACCCATTTTCAACACAACAAGTTCTTGTTGTTTCTGGCTTGCCTGGATAATCTGGACAAGTATTAGTACATGTCCTACTTTGTTTGCCATTAATACAAACACTCCAATCAGTACAACGCCACTTCCCAACACAAGGGCTTGCAGTCGGACTCGGACTTGGGCTTGGCAAACTTGTCACCTGTCCAGTTATACTTGAGTCTTTTACGCCAAATAGTTTTTTTAAAAAATCTCCAAGAGAAGCAGAAACTATACTCACTGATAATAACAAAATTACTGCAAAAACTGCAATCAAGACAAATGTTTGTTTTTTCATCCTCTTTTTTTGTTTTTAATTATCTTTAAGAAAAATCTAAGATTTATATATGTTTTGGTTTACGAGAAATTAATAACAAGAAAAATTACTCTTTTTTAAAATCAATTGAGAATAATATGAAAAAAAGTACTAAAATAATAATTGAAAGATTAATAAATCCTCTTCCAATATCTAAGGGGGCTGTTATTGCGTATATCACTACAAAAATTGCTTTGAACATTTCACTCAACCAATTAAATTTAACTTTAAATTCATTTCCCGTAAATCATATGGGGAAAATCTATATCAATGGCTCTTCTAAAACTTTTTTACTCCATAACTTTCTTTTTACTAACTTTTCTTGAGATATAAGCTATTAAGATTGATATTATAAAGAAAATAAAAAGTCTTAGTAAGGGGGCCATTATATAAGGGAGTGATTTATTTAATATAAGAGAATCAATTAAAATTCTGCTTATAACGGCAAAAGGGTTTGAATCAATAAAAAATCTAATGGTCTGCCCTGCTAAGAGAATTGGAGCAATTAAATTTGAGAGAATTAATAAAACCATTAAGAAAAATATTGTCAATAACATTGAAACATTTTGAGATTTTATAAAATAGCCAAAAGCCATTCCAATAAATATAAAGATAGAAGCTGTTAAGAAAATTGCTAAAACGTAAATAAAAATAGTGTCAGGGGATATACCAAACCAGTAAAAACCAATTAAAAAAAGAACGCCTGCTTGTATTGAAATAAAAAACAAATTAACTAAATAATCTGCCAATAAAAAGTTTATATCTTTTGAAGGAGCTATTATATCCTTTAAATAACTCGGCCTGCTGACTTGCTTTAAGATAAACATATTTGAGAGGATAATTGATGTAAAGCTAATAATAATCGCAATAACGAATGGGAAAACAAGAAAAACAGGATTTTCTTTTACTGGAAAGGTGTCTTTAAATCCTATACTCGCCCTGCCAGAGCTTATGTTTCCTGAAAACACTTCTATTTCTTTTTGCGCTTTCTCCAAACTATCAATAAAATAATCTATTTTTTGTTTAGATTCTTGGGTTTTCTGAATTGAATTTTCTAAGTCTTGATCAAGTTGATCGATGGTTTGTTTTATTGAATCCAAATTTGAAATAATTAATTCCAGATTACCTAATACATCCATTAATTCTTGTTTTGAAAAGGTTTGTTCTACACTATTTAATGCCTGTTCAGTCTAATCTAAGTCAGATGCAACAGAATCTAACCTCAAAACAACCCCATCATAATCGTCTTGAACTAGCTTCCCTATTAAAATACTTTTGATATATACTATATTAGAATCAATCTGCTGTTTTTTATTTTTAAAATAAGTTATATTGTTTTGCAGATTGGCTCTGTCTTCATATATTTCATTCTTAAGTAGATTTATTCCTGGCTCAAACTCTTTCAGTGTCCAATAAATCTCATCAAAATTTTGTCTTAAAATAGTTAAATTTCTTTGATACTCGTGTAAAATTCTTTCTTGTTCATCTAAATCCTCTCTAGCTTTTATTAACTCTTGTTTTGCCTCGGAAATGGAAGCTGAATAAACAGCAAGTTTTGAGTTCATCTCTCCAGAAGTTTGTTCAATAAAATAAGACTGCTCTTGCACAACCTCTTCTAAAATAAACTGTTTTGTATAAACCCCTGAGCTTCTCTGAGAATTATCTACAAAAATATCAACTCTATGAATCCCAGCAACTTCGCGAACATGCAGGCAGACAGCGAGCTTGGCATCAAGAAAATCATACAAACAATCAACAAGAGAATCATACGAATGTACATTAACCACTTTCTCAAGATTAAAATCATAGCCAGGGTCTTCATCCACTACACCTATCCTAATATTTTTGATATCATTAGAATTAAGAACAGCCGCTGCAACAAGTATTAAAACAAGTGGGCAAATGAACAGCATAGCAAAATAATTTAAATTTCTGCTAACAGTTTTCAAATTTTTATTAAAAATACTAAATATTTTCATTTTCCTCAATTATTTTGAAAATCTCACCAAGACTCTTATCTCCATAACTTTCTTTATACTGGCTTAAAGAACCAACTGTAATTATCTTGCCGCCTTTTAAAAGACCTATCCTGCTGCAGTTTTCTCCAATTTCATCCAACAAGTGAGATATAACTAAAATCGTTGTTCCTCTTTGATTAATTCTATGTATATAACCCCAAACTGTTTTTCTTAGTATAGGATCAAGACCAATTGTTGGTTCGTCAAGAATCAACAATCTTGGATTGTGAATTAATGAAACTAAAAAATTAGCTCTTTTTATCATCCCTCCTGAAAGTCTTCTTATTAAAGTATTTTCAAAGCCAGCAAGCCCAAGAAGATTAATGAGCTCAAAAAACCTTTCTTTAATAAATTTCCTTTTAACTCCATAAAGTTTCCCAGAATAAAACGCATTTTCTTTAAGAGTAAGTTCGTCAAAAAGCATGTTTTCTTGTGTTGCAAAACCAGTATTTTTTCTAAGATATTTTAATTTTTTTAAAATATTTTTCCCGTCAAAGATTATTGTGCCACCATCTATTTTTATCATGCCAACAAGAATTTTTAAGAGGGTACTTTTACCAGAACCGCTTACTCCAATTAAACCAAATATCTCTCATTCTTGGATACTAAAAGAAATATCTGATAATACCTCTTTCCTCTTAAACCTCTTTTTTATATTCTTGAATTCTAAAAAACCCATAAACAAAAAAAACAAAAGGGGTTTAAAATTGTTCTGTTTTTTTATCAGAATTCAGTGATTAAAAATGTTAAACACCAGAAGCTAAAAAACTTATAAATAATAAAACTAAATAAATTAAAATCTTTATCAATTTCTGTTATAATTAACCCGGCATGAAAAGGACAAAAGCCAAAATCAAG
>CAZOGQ010000004.1:0-18092 GCA_964579545.1 Candidatus Woesearchaeota archaeon
AACATTCTAGGTATCGATTTAGGATCTGATAGGGTATTTTTCTTTGTGATATTTGAAGCTATTGTGTACGTTGTAATGCGCGGTCTACAAGCTCACCAAGGTTTTATGGGTATAGTCATTTTCCAATTAATTATTGGTGGGCTAGCAATTGTTTTTATGGACGAACTTTGCTCTAAATGGGGTTTTATAAATGGTGTAAGTTTGTTTATACTTGCAGGAGTCGGAAAAAGACTTTTCACTTCTTTATTTCAGTTTATGGGAACAGAAAAATTAATAGAACCGAGTGGAAAAATTCTCGTATTAATAAACTCTATAATTTCTGGAGCAACTCAACAGGCAACACTTGCTCTCGCAACAATCCTTGCCACTATCATAATTTTCCTTATTGTTGTTTGGGCTCAATCATTAAAAGTAGAAATTCCTTTGAGTTTTGATAGAATAAGGGGTTATGGAGTAAAATGGCCTTTGTCTTTTTTCTATGCAAGTGTTATACCAGTAATTTTAACAGCTGCATTAGTAGCCAACTTGCAATTATTTGGAGGGCTAGTCCAAGAATGGGCAGGACATCCAACCATTATAGGGAACTTTATAGGGGGGAGGCCAGACTGCATACTTAAGGAGGGTCCTCAGAAAGGGTGTGGATTTGCTTTTTGGGTTTCTTCTACACAAATACTACCACTTGCTATCTCTGGAGGACTTAAAAAGATTTTTATCCCCCAGGCTATCACATATACACTATTTTTTATGTTATTTTCAATGATATTTGCTATTTTTTGGGTCAAGACAAGTGGTATGGATGCTTCAAGTCAGGCGCGTAATATCCTATCAAGCGGCTTGCAAATTCCTGGATTTAGAAAAGATGAAAGAATATTGGAGAGTATACTTAAGAGATATGTAATGCCACTAACAATTATGGGTGGAGCAGCAATAGGACTTCTTGCAGCTCTAGCTGACGAACTCGGCGCATTAATAAGTGGAACAGGTATCTTGCTTGCAGTTATGATAACATATCAACTTTATCAGAACATTGCTCAACAACATGCAGTTGATATGCATCCTGCATTAAAGAAGATGATTGGTTGAAAGAAAGCTTTTTAGCTAATATCTTTAATGTAAGGGACGGGGATATTATAAGAGGGTATGTATATAAAGCAGGTTTTTTTATTTATGATTTAGATGCAAAATACAATGCAGAAACAATGCACTGGCCCATGTTTAGACACGACGCACAAAGAACCGGTCGTTATATATATCACGAAGTGCAAGAAGTAATAGAACCTCCAGAAGAAGAACCACCAAAATCTATACTAATAAATGCAGGTGAAAATCCGCTTATAGGAAGATTTTATATGAAAGCTGAAAAAAAAGAAAATGGTAATTGGCAGCATATGAAAATAGTTGTATGGAAAAGAGTAGAAGTTCCTGGTAATGGTTATTTCGCTCTTGATAAAGAGTGGGCAGCTGCTGAATATTTTATAGCAGATGAGACCGGGCAGTATAGAGTTTATGCAGCTTTATTAGATGAACAAGAAAACATAATTGAAACTTCTGAAGGCAAACTTGAATCAACATATGAATTTTCTGTAGTTTAAATCTTAAATCCTTAACTTTAAAAACTCAATTTGTCTGGCAATAACATGAAAAAAGGGATGAAAATATTGATGATAGTAATGTTAGTTAGTTTTACAATTGCTTTTCTTTGGGATAAACTATCTTTTATTAAACAAGGTGTTCATGCTATTCTTGATCCATCTGCTGGCTCTATGCTAGCTTGGAATCTTAATCTCGGTATGTTGATACTTGTATTTATTATATCCCTTACCATTTCTCTCGCACAAAAATATTTAACAGACCAAGCTAGTCTTAAAGAGCTTAAAAAACAGCAGAAAGTATTGCAACAAGAAATGAGAAAATATAAAAACGATCCATCAAAGCTAATGGAATTTCAAAAAAAGCAACTTGAATTTCTTCCAAAAACATGTGACTTAACAATGAAACCCCTTATATTCACAGCTATCCCTATTATATTATTCTTTAGATGGTTTAATGATTATTTTATAGCTACAGGAAACCCAAAAATCCTTGGATTTTTTACTTGGTTCTGGTTTTACTTGGTGTTTTCAATAATTTTCAATATTATTCTCAAGAAAATAATGAAAATTGCATGATTTTTTGTCTTCTGATAAATCATAAAATACAATTTGAACAATATAAAATTAGATTAGTAAATTTATAATAATAAATCAACAACCATAATATGTTATTAATAATAGCAGATAAAGAATGAAGTTAATAATTTATGTTCTTCTTGCATTTCTGAACGATTTTAGTGGGTAATATCAAAAATTGAAAACCACCTAATTTATTATGTGGTTAATACTTAAATCTAGTATTTCCAACTTCAAAAATTGAAAATTTTTGATAGCCTTCAAAATTCATAGAATTTTGAAGTTTTTGAATATCCTAAAAATCTAACAAACACAAAGATTTTTATGATGTAAAATTTATATCGGTGGAAAATTAGGTCATAAAGCGACGTTGGAAAGTTAATTTTATAATAATACTGAAAAAACAGTTCAACAAAAATTAGAGAATTCCAAAAAACCTAAGATCCTTAAATTTAACATTCTCAAAACCTATATACTGGAAATCTGATATTTTTTATTCACAATTAGGAGAAGAGCCATAATTTATAGATTAACAATAAATTAATAATATAATTGTGAAGCAGGCAATCTTCTGTAGAGAGCGAGCCGAAGTGAAGCGGAGGCGAGCGAGCAAACATTTAAAAGTTTTAACTTGCAGTAGGATATATGGCAGGAGAAGAAAACATTCTGAAATTAAGTATGTTAGAAGAAAGAGCAAAACAAACAGAGCAACAACTCACTATTTTAAATCAGCAGATAATGGAACTCCAAAACATGTCTCTTAATCTCGATAAACTTAAGAAAAGCAAGGGTAAAGAAATACTTGCCAATCTTGGAAGAAATATTTTTGTTAAAACAAAGCTTGTGGACGATAATCCAATTGTTGATGTTGGCTCTAAAGTTCTTGTTAAAAAAACAACTGCAGAAACAAAAAAATTAATTGAAGAACAAGTTATCGAAGCTGATAAACTAAAACAACAGCTTTTAGAAGCAATGGCATCAATAAACCAAGAGCTTGAAAAGCTCATGATAGAGATACAAACAGGAAGAGAAAAAAGCCAAGGTGAAGAGAAATAAGAAAAATGAGATTATGCTGATTGCAATAAATTATCTACTGAATTATAAAAATCATCAATTGTAGGTCTTGGAAATCTAACTATTTCTAAAGGTTTCTCATAAATTTCATCATAATCTCTTCCTTTTATAAGCCCACATTCTCTTTCTAAATTCAAATCCCCATATTGTGAATGAATGATAACAGGCATTCTTTTTTTCCTTAGCTCTTTTATAAAATGAATAGTATCTTGCAATTTTAAGCCAATAGCAGGATCAAAAGGCTCTATTATAATCATTCTGATATTTTCAGTATCTAATTTTTTTCTTGCTTCTTTTAAAGATGTAACTATCTCTGTATCATAACCCCTTTTTGTTTGAGAAATATAGCCAGAGATGTAACAATCCAAGGATCATCAATAAATAAAATCTTTTGTTTTGTTGTTTCTCTTTCAGAACTCTTAGGGTCTACTTTACCACATACAGAATTTAAAACATCATCTAAATAATTTGGCATCTAAGCACAATAACAGATCCATATAAGTATTATTATACTAAAAATATTACTATTAATTTGTAACACTCACAACTCTTTAACAATCTTTCTCGCCTTTTTTATAAACTCCCCATATTTCAGTATGCCAAGCTCTGAAATAATTGCTGTCAGATATTTTCTCGGTGTGAGGTCAAATGCTGGATTTTCAACTTCTATCTGTTTATATTTTTCTCTCCAAACCTCACTTGGCTTTCTTTTTTCTATTTTAACTTTCTTTGCATATTTTAATGAAAGTCCTGCGCTGTAGACTGGAATTTTTTTATATGCAAGTTTAGCTAGCGTAGCTGTACCAATCTTGTTGATAAGACCACCTTTCGTATAAGCATCTGCACCAATAAGAAGCATATCAGCTTTTTCAAGAAATTGGGCTGCTGCAAAATCTGAAAAATAAGTTACTTTTATTTTTGCTCTAGCCAATTCTCTGGCTGTGAGCCTTCCTTGCAAAAGAGGCCTTGTTTCTGTAATAAAAACCTGAAACTTCTTTTTTTGTTTCTTAGCAGTCTTTAAAATATCAACAACAGAAGATGAATGGCAGTGTGTGAAAATATTCATATTACTTTTTATTAACTTAGCTCCTTCGCCTGCAAGATGTTTATGGCTCTCTTCAATGTATTTTAAAATTTGTTTTGCTTTCTTTTGTAGACTTTTTTTACTTTGCCAATTTAAGCATTTCAATATGTTCTGAAGCATTGGTTCTGTTGGCCTTATATTTACCAGTATTCTCAATCTTTTGTTATTCGGTCTGAGCATATAAGCTTCTATTCCTGCTTTAGCAACAGCCTCAGCTCCTTGTATTTTTACCTCTTTTATTTGTTTAACAGTATTATCAAATTTATTCATGTTTTAAGTAGTGAATTTCAATATAAAAACCTAATGGCAAAGGATTAGTAATTACTTTTTATAAAAATATTTTACCCATAGTTTTTTAAAAAAAGGCAAGGTTAAAGTAGAAAGCATAAATGCAACTGCTGGAACAATAGCATTTAACCATGGTCCAGGCAGATCAATTATTTTAAGATAAACTCCTATAGCAAGATAAGTAAAAATAGTAAGCAAGATTCTTCTTATCCAGCTAATTTCCCATGCTTTATCTATTTCAACTCTTTTATTTCTTTGTTTAATAAGCTCTATTTCTTTCTTAACATCTTTCATATTACAAAGATAAATAAAGAATATAAAAACTTAATGATAAAAATGATTCTTAACATAGTAAAAATATTTATAAATAATCTTTAATCTTTTAGCTATTCTTATTTGGTTTTAGGGGTAAATACATAAGACAGGGTTATCAGACTTATACTGATTATTTGAAACAAAAAGGTTAGACAAATGAAAGAGGTTTTAAGTTAGTTTAAAGTGTAGATATCAAAACTGGAAAATGCTTTCTTAATGGCAATAACATTTAAAAAACACTCCTTCTTCATTAAAGAATGTTAGAGATGTTGATGAATCCAAAAAGAGCTGAAAGAGCTCCATGGGAGCTATTTTTTGTTGGATTATTTTATGCGAGCCTGTCAATACTCTTGGTTAATTGGATCTTTAGCCAGGATGCTGTTCTTGCAGATTATTCTGGCATATTAGTTATCACTTTCACTGTAATCTGCTCTATGCCTTTTATGTATTACACAATAAAACTAGAAGAAAAAAAGGATATACAACATAAGGGTTTTCTTAAGTTATTAAAAGAGCATAGAAAAGCCCTCTACGCATTCATGTGGCTTTTCTTAGGATTTGTGGTTGCTTATTCTATTTGTTATATGGTACTACCATCATCAGAACATACTTTCAAGGCGCAAATAGAAACATACTGTGTGATTAACAGGCCAGCAAATTTTGATTCATGTGTAAATCAATATACTGGGAAGGTAACTACATCAATCACAACTAAGGAAAGAGTCTTTACAATATTCACAAACAACATTTATGTCTTAATTTTTACACTAGTATTTTCATTAATATTTGGTGCAGGGGCTATGTTTATCCTTGCATGGAATGCAAGCGTTATAGCAGCTGCAATTGGCATATTTACACGTTCAAGGATAATTGAATTACCAATTGGTTTAGCTAGATACATGATACATGGCATCCCTGAAATCGGGGCATATTTTATAGGAGCAATGGCAGGAGGTATAATTGGGATAGCGATAATAAGAAAAGATATGCATAGTAATAGGTTTTGGGATGTTTTACAAGACTCATTAAATTTAATAATACTTGCAGTAGTTACTTTATTTATTGCTGCACTTATCGAAGTTTATATTACACCATTATTATTTTAAGTATGTGAGGTAAAATGGCTAAATTTTTTTGTAAAAATTGTGGATATAAGTTTGAGGCTGACACTCCAAAAAAGTGCCCTTACTGTAATGAAGAAGCCCTGAAAAGAGAAAGAAGCGCTGAAGAAATGATAAATGAAATGGAAGAGTAAATCGAAAACAGAAGATGGAAAAAGAACAAAATAATGAAGATAGAAAATTTGAAAAAGTCAAAGATAAAGAGGGAAAAAGGGAAGAAAATCAAGAAAAGGAAGAAGAAGGAAAAGAAAAGCAGGAAGAGAAAAAGCTAGGAGAAAAAACAATAAGTGAAGAAAAAACCGAAGAAGAACTGATGAAAGAAAGAAAGAAAAAATTGCTGGCTGTTTTTAAAAATAAAAATTCAATAATTCTTTATATTGCCCTCCTGATTTTAGTTTTTATCGGAGCAAATATAAGAACCCAAAATCTTTATGGTTTAAAAGATATAACAACCGGCAACTGGACTCTTGGTCCAGATTTAGACCCATTTTTATTTCTTAGATGGGCAAAATATATCGTAGAGAATGGAAGTTTAATGGCCAATGATACAATGAGATATGTGACTATTGGATTTAATACAGCATATGAAATGAAGCTTCTCTCATACCTAATAGCCTGGTTTTATAAAATAACCAGCATGTTTTCCCCAAAAATGACTGTGGATCATGCTGCAGTTATATTCCCTATATTTTTCTTTATTCTCACAACAATAGCTTTCTTTTTGTTTGTAAAAAAAGTATTTGAAGATAATAAACATAGGAATCTAATAACAATAGTTTCAACAGCTCTTTTTGTTGTTCTGCCATCTTTATTATCAAGAACAATTGCTGGAATTCCTGAAAAAGAATCTGTTGGATTTTTTTTCTTGTTCCTGGCTTTTTATTTTTTCCTTGCTTCTTGGAAAGCAAAGAAAACAAATAGAAACTTAGTTTTTGGGGCCTTATCTGGAATTTCAACTACACTAATGGCTCTAATATGGGGGGGGGTTATGTTTATATTCTTAACAATATCTTTAGCTACCTTTATAGCATTTTTGCTCAATAAAATGGAGAAAAAACAGTTTTTTGCATATTTTCTCTGGTTTCTTGTCTCACTAATACCAATGATGATTTTTTCTCCGAGATACACGCCGATAAATCTAATAACAGCAACTTCAACTATCCCAGCATTTGGTGTTTTCTTTATAATTATAATAGATAAATTAATTTATTGGAAATTTTCAAATCTCAGTGTGATAAAAAAACTAAATAAAAAACTACCAGAAAGGGTTGTTTCTTTAATTGTTTCCATAATTTTATTATTTATTATTGTGATAATTTTCTTTGGTCCAAATTTTATAATCCAACAGATAAAAGAAATTATAGAACGTTTGATTCACCCATTTGCTACAGATAGGTGGTCGTTAACTGTTGCAGAAAACCGCCAGCCATATTTTGGTGAGTGGAAATCTAGTTTTGGTCCAATAATTCGTGGAATACCATTATTTTTCTGGCTTTTTTTTGTTGGCTCTATCGTATTATTTCATGAAGGCATAAAAAAATTAAGAAAGAAAGAAGGAACACTTCTGACAATATCATATACAATATTTTTATTTTGTCTTGTATTTAGTAGATATTCCCAAGACAATATTATGAATGGTGTAAGCAGTCAGAGTAAGTTAGTTTATTTTCTAGGAATGTTTATATTGGCAGGGACTGTTGTGTACACTTACTATAAATACTTTAAAGAAGACAAATTAGGATTATTTAAAGAAATTAATTTTTCATATATTTTGGTTCTTGTTCTGTTCTTCTTGACACTTGTTGCTGCAAGAGGAGGAGTAAGACTTATTATGGTACTAGCACCAGCAGCAACGATAACCATTGGTTACCTCAGTGCAGTAATTTTACCTAAAGCAAGAGAGAAAAAAGATGAATTAAGCAAATTTATATTCACTACGATAGCAATAATAGTAATTATCTCAACTTTTTATACTTTTTATGTTTATTATATGGGAAGCAGAGCAAGTGCAAGAGGCTTTGTTCCTTCTCAATATACATGGCAATGGCAAAAAGCAATGGCTTGGGTTAGACAAAACACATCAGAGAATGCAGTATTTGCACACTGGTGGGATTATGGCTATTGGGTTCAGAGCATAGGAAACAGAGCAACCGTATTAGACGGGGGTAATTCTATTGTATATTGGAATTATCTTATGGGAAGATATGTTTTAACTGGAAAAAATAAAAAAGATGCATTAGAATATCTCTACACGCATAAAGCAACACATTTGTTAATAGACTCAACAGATATAGGAAAGTATCCTGCTTATTCAAGTATTGGAAGTGACCAAGACTATGACAGATATTCTTGGATTCCAACTTTTTTAATTAATTCACAATTTACAAAAGAAACGAGAAATACAACACAATACCTTTATCAGGGGGGTTTTATGTTAGATAAAGACTTTATTTTTACAGAAAATGGAAAACAAGTTTTCTTTCCTGCAGGAAGTTCTGGGGTGGGTGGTATCCTCTTAACTATTGAAAATACCGGAGAGATACTACAACCAGAAGCAATATTTGTCTATCAAGGCAAACAACAAAATATACAAATAAGATATATTTTTTATAAAGATAAATTACATGATTTCAAAACCGGATATGAAGCAGGCATTGTTATTATACCCAAGCTAAAGCAAGAAGGACAGGGATTAAATATTGATGAAAAAGGTGCGGCAATTTTCTTAAGCCCTAGAGTAGCTGATACATTGTTAGCAAAATTATATTTTTTTAATGAATCAGCAGATGGATCATTTAAACTTGTACATAATGAACCTAGTTGGCTGATTCAAAGTTTAAGAGACCAAGGATTAAGCATAGGAGATTTTGCATTTTTTAATGCTGTTCAAGGACCAATTAAAATATGGGAAATAAATTATCCAGAAAATATAAAAGAAAATCCAGAATTCCTAGAAACAAAATATCCAAACGAGACACTAAGAATGTCAAGAGGAACTTTTTAAAATGAAAATCATAATGCTAATACCAATTTTAATGAGTTGTTTAACAACTCTTGTTATATTACCCTCTTGGATAAAAAGAGCAAAAAAAGCAGGAATAACTGGCAAGGACATGAATAAATATAAAAAAAAAGAAATTCCTGAGGCAGGAGGCATATCTGTTGTTTCTGGATTCATCATCGGATTATTTATTTACATTGCTATAAAAACTTTTTATTTTAAAACAGATGAAAAAATAATTGAATTATTTGCCCTGGGGTTAGTAATCTTAATACTCTCACTAATAGGCTTAATTGATGATTTGCTTGGATGGAAAATTGGTTTAAGAAGAAGAACAAGAATGTTATTGATATTATTTGCTGCAATTCCTTTAGTTGTAATAAACGCAGGCCAATCTAGTATTTCTTTGCCTTTTATTAGTCGTGTAAATATCGGACTAATCTTCCCATTAATTGTTATTCCAATAGCAATTTTGGGTGCTTCAATCTCATTTAATTTTATTGCAGGTTACAATGGATTAGAAGCTGGACAAGGAATTTTAATTCTCGCTGCTTTGATAATAGCAACCTTTTTTAGAGGAGATACTTGGCTGAGTGTCGTTGCTTTGTGCATGGTAGCATCTTTATTAGCTTTTTTCTTATTTAATAAATATCCTGCAAAAATTTTTCCAGGAGATGCTATGACCTATTCAGTGGGAGCATTAATTGCAGGCATAGCTATTTTAGGAAATATGGAAAGGTTTGCTTTATTTATCTTTATTCCATACATTTTAGAAACTGTACTAAAGGTAAGAGGAAAATTAATAAAAGAATCTTTTGCTCAGCCAAAAAAAGACGGTAGTCTGGACATGCCTTACAAAAAAATTTATGGGCTTGAGCACTTATCTCTCTGGGTATTGAAAAAATTTAAGAAAAAAGTTAGAGAAAAAGAAATTGTTTATAGCATATTTATTTTTGAAATTACCCTGATAATAATTGGTTTTATTTTATTTAGAAAATCTATCTTCCTGTAAAATGTTTAAGAAGATATTCAAAAAAATAAATAAGAATGAGCTAATAAAAGGTGGTATTACCTTATTCGTTATGATAAATATTTTTAATGCGCTCAACTGGCTATTTCATTTTGTTATGATCCGGCTTCTTGGAAAAGCAGAATATGGTATTCTTGCTGTATTAATGTCTTTTGTTTATATTTTCACTGTCCCCATGGAATCTATACAAACAATAGTATCAAGATATACATCAAAGTTCAATTTAAAAAAAGAGTATGGCAAGATGAAGTTTTTATTAAACAGAGCGATAAAAAAATGCAGTAAAATAGCTTTGCTAATTTTTATGATTTTTATATTGGCATCTATCTTTTTAAAAGATTTCTTAGATATCCCTTTTTGGTTATTTGCACTAACAGGCTTGATGTTGTTCGGTGCTTTTTTATTGCCAATTACCCGCGGAATTTTACAAGGAAGAAAAAAATTTGTCGGGCTTGGAACAAACATGATATTTGAAGCAAGTTCTAAAATAATTCTGGCCATAATTCTTGTTTTTTTTGGATTAAGTGTTTATGGTGCAGTTAGTGGAATGATTATTGGATTATTCGCTGCATTTTTGCTTTCTTTTCTTTTTTTAAAAGAAATAATTAACTCAAAAGCTAAAAAAGAGAACATAAATGGTATGTCTTCCTATTCTATTTCAATTATTAGTATAATGATAGCAATAGTGTTGATGTATAGTGTAGACATTATTCTTGCAAGAAGATTTTTTTCTCCAGAAATAGCTGGTGAATATGCTGCAATTGCAATGTTAGGTAAAATTATATTTTTTGGAACTTTGCCAATAAGTAAGGTTATGTTTCCTATTAGCTCTGAAAAATTTGAAGGCGGCAAAGAAACATCTCACCTATTAAAAAAATCTTTAGTAGTTGTTGTCTTACTATGCCTCTTAGCTCTGTTAGTTTTTTTAGTGTTCCCTGGATTTATAATAAAGATTTGGACAGGTAAAATTTTTGTTACCCCTTTAATTGTTCTGTTTTATATCGGCCTTGGTCTAAGTTTTCTTTCTTTAACAAACCTCATTGTCCTTTATGGCTTCTCCATTAATAAAATAAAAAAGTCTGTATGGCTTTTTACATTTGTCTTAATTGAAATTATTTTACTCAGTATTTTTCATAATTCAGTTATACAATTTTCACTTGCATTTTTATTCGCTAATTTGCTTATGTTTATTTCAAGTCTGGTAATAACAAAATCAGGCTCATAAAAACCTTGCGTTTTACCACATGTTAAAAACTATAGTTTTTGAGCATCTCAAAAATCAGAGATTTTTGATGGCTGTCAAGAATTTTCAGTTCTTAAAACTGTCAGAAACATCACGTTTCTGAAGCACTAAAGTATGCAGTTTATTTTGGTTTTCCACAGAAACTTCAAAATTCATAAAATTTTGAAAGCTACTAAAGATTTTCAGTTTTTGAAGTTGGAAACAATTTCTGATATAAAGATTTAAATAATTTTAATTCTTATAAGTTTAGATTAAATTTAAATAAAATGGGATATAAAATAAGCATTGTAATTCCAGTATATAATGAAGAAAAAAGGATCGGCAAAACTTTAGAAGAATATGTCAAATTCTTCAGACAAAAGAAGAAAAGTAAAGAAATTAAAAGTTTTGAGATTATAACTGTTTTAAATGGCTGCAAGGATAATACTCTCTGGGTAGTTAAAAGTTATAAAAAAAAGTATCGTGAAATAAAAATTCTTGATTTTAAAAAAGCAGCGAAAGGTTTTGCTGTTACAGAAGGTTTTAAGTATGCTTTAAAAAATAATGATAATTTATTAATTGGTTTTGTTGATGCAGATATGTCAACCTCGTCTGCAGCTTACTTCGATTTGATTGATAAGATAAAGGATTATGATGGTATTATTGCAAGTAGATACATAAAGAATTCTATTGTTAGACCTAAACAAACTTTTATAAGAAGACTTGCCTCGAGAGTTTTTAATTTTCTTATTAGAACTTTGTTTTTTCTAAATTATCGTGACACACAATGTGGAGCAAAGCTTTTCAAGAGAAAAGCAACAAAGATAATTGTTGGAAACATAGGCATAACTGAATGGGCTTTTGACATAGATATGTTGTACATAGCTAAAAAAAATAATCTAAAAATAAGAGAGTTACCGACAATTTGGGAAGATAAAGCAGGGTCTAAACTAAATATAAAAAAAACTTCTATAAGGATGTTTTTTTCAATTATTAGGTTAAGGATAAATTATTCAATGTTTAGAGGGTTTATCCGCTTATATGAAAGTATGCCTGAATTTTTTAAATTACATCACAAATTAAGGCAAAGAAATTAAAATGAAAAAATCTTGAGATTTTAAGAACTTTAAAATGAAGAATATAATTACATTTGATTTAGAATCTTGGTATGAGTCTATAAATATCAAAGATAAAACTGATTTAGTGTTAGAACCAACCAAATTTTTGTTAAGCTTACTTAAAAAAACCAATGTTAAAGCAACTTTTTTTGTTCTTGGAAAGATTGTAAAGAAATATCCTGATTTAATAAAAGATATATATCACGAGGGACATGAAATTGCAAGTCATTCCTACACTCACAGGAAAATAGATTTCATGAAAAAAGAAGAATTTAAAAAAGAAGTTATAATGTCAAAAAAAATTATAAAAAAGGTTATAAAAGAAAATCCAAAAGGATTTAGAGCTCCAATGTGGTCTATTAAAAACAAAAATAATTGGGCTCTTAGGATATTAGAGAAGAATGGGTTTTTGTATGATTCAAGTTTATTTCCAATAAACACAAAATTCTATGGCGTGAGCAATATACCCAATTTTCCATATCATCCATCTTTTCATAATCTAAGAAGAATAGATAACTCCAATAAAATTTTAGAAGTTCCAATAATTCCTTTTAATTTTTATGGTGTAAAGGTCCCTTTTTCTGGTGGGGTTTATTTTAGAATTTTAAGTATAAAATTAATTAATTTATTTACAAAAAAATTAAATAAAAAAAATAAAAGAGTTGTATTTTATTTTCATCCTTGGGAATTTATAGAAAAAACCCCAAAAATAAAGATAAGTCTTATGGGAAAAATAATCACTTCTTATAAATTAAAGGATAATCTCAAAAAATTAAAAATATTGCTAAGAAATAATAAATTCACGAGCATGCAAGAATTAATAGATTAATTCTTAAAACAAAAGATATAAAAAGTGAGTTAAAGGCATTATAGAGAGAATAAAATGTATAAGGTACTGGTTTTAGATTGTCAGATGCGAAGCGCTCTTGCAGCAATAAGATCCTTAGGAATCAAAGGAGTCTATGTAATTGGTGGCGAAAAGACAAGATTTGCAACAAGTTTCTTTTCAAAGTATTGCCACGAAAAAGTAATTTATCCAAATCCAGCAGAAGAAAAAAATTTTGTTAATTTTATTTTAAATGAAATAAAAAAAAGAAGATATGACATGCTTCTTCCAATGACAAATGAAACTCTAATACCCCTTTCTAAACATAAAAAAGAAATTTCTAAGTATGTGAGCTTTCCTTTCCAAAACCATAAGAAGCTTATGGTTGGTTTTGATAAATCAAAAACAATGAATTTTGCTAAAAAAATTAAAATTCCAATACCAAAAACAAAAAAAATAAAAAAATTTGAAGAATTAAAAAATTTTGAGCTTCCGATAGTAGTTAAACCTATTATTGGTAGTGGTTCCAGAGGCCTGTTTATAATAAAAAATAAAAAAGATATAGGAAGATTAAGGGGCGCGAGATTTCCTTGTCTATTGCAAGAGTTTATACCAAACAAAGAAGAAGTCGGAGTATACACTTTATTTGAAAAAGGAGAGCCCATTGCATTAAGTGTTCAGAAAAGAATAAGGTCTTACCCTATAAACGGGGGGCCAAGTACTTTGAGAGAAACTATTGAAGATGAAGAAGCCACCAAACTTGCATTTAAATTACTAAAAGCCCTAAAATGGGACGGCATTGCAATGGTAGAGTTCAGAAGAGACAAAAGAGATAACAAACTTAAGCTAATAGAAATTAATCCAAGATTTTGGGGATCTCTTGAGTTGTCAATAAAAGGCGGCGTGAATTTTCCGTACATCTTATTTAAAAAATCTCTAAACTTGAAAGTAAAAAAAGATCTAAATTACAAAAAAGGCATAAAATGTAGGTGGCTCCTTCCAGGAGATATTTTATGGTTTGTATTTTCAAAGAAAAATCTTAAAAATATAATAGATTTTTTAAAAATCAAACAAAAAAATATGACCTATGATATAATTTCAAAAAAAGATTCTGGTCCAACATTTGGTTTATTTGTTGCTTTTTTAAGATATTGTTTAAGTAAAGAAATGTGGAGATTCGCAGTAAGAAATGTGTGATGTTGTATCAAAAACCACTAGTCACAGACTTGTGGTATGCAAATGCCACTCTTCGAGTGGTTTTTGAGCACCCTCAGAATTCCACGATAGATACTCAATTACCCGTCACAGACGAGTGGAATTATGGAGTTTAAAAATTAAAAACAAATTCAAAGATGAAAATATTATTGATAAGGCCACCGTCAGATACGCACCTATTATCGCCGCCATTAGGAATTTTGTATTTAGCAGCAGCACTAAGGGGTGAAAATGATGTTAGAGTAATAGATTGCATTTTAGAAGGAAATAATTTTGAAAAATTTAAAAAAGTATTGTTGGAAGAAAAATTTGATATTTTGGGAATAAGTGCATTTAGTTTTCAACTAAGGGCGGCATACAAAGCTGCAGAAATTTCTAAAAAAATAAATCCCAAATGCAAAGTTGTCATGGGAGGGATTCATGCTTCAACATGCCCTAAAGAGGTTATAAATAATAAACATATCGACTTTGTTTTTGTTGGTGAAGGAGAAAGAAGTTTCCCAGAATTTATCTCAAAATTAGAGAAAAAGAAGAGTTTTGAAAAAGTTAATGGAATATGTTATGTTAAAAATAAAAAGATTAAAATTAACCCAAAAGATATAATAAATGATCTAGATTCTTTACCAATGCCTGCATGGGACCTTCTTCCACCAAATAGATATCCTGAATTTGGAGGGCAATTAAAATATCCTGTAGCTCCTGTTCTCACAAGCAGAGGTTGCCCTTTCCAATGCACATTTTGTTCTAGTCATATAATAAGCGGAAGAAAATGGAGGCCGCGGTCTCCAGAAAAAGTTGTTAAAGAAGTTATTTATCTAAAGAATAATTTTGGAATCAGAGAAATTAATTTTATGGACGATAATTTCACTTTTGATAGAGAGAGAACAAGAAAAATATGTGGGCTTTTAATTAAAGACAAAGCAAACTTAGTGTGGGAATGCCCAAATGGAGTAAGAGCAGATAGAGTAGACAAAGAATTATTAAAATTAATGAAAAAAGCTGGCTGTTACTCTTTGAATTTCGGAATAGAATCTGGTTCTAAGAGAATTCACAAACTCATGAAAAAAGGATTAAATTTCAAAAAATTAAAAAAAACAATTGATTCTTCAAGAAGACTGGGCATTTTAACAACTGGAACATTTATTCTAGGATACCCAACTGAAACCAAAGAGGATATAGAAAAAACAATAAAAATAGCTAAAAGTTTAAATTTAGATAGGGCATCATTTTTCACTTTTCAACCACTCCCAGGATCAGAGATATTTAATTGGATGATGAAGAACAAAAAAATTAATAAAGATAAAATCAAATGGGACAATTATAGTTATTCACAAGTGTCCTGGTCCCCAGAAAGCTTGAGTAAAAAAGAATTAAAAAATTTACAAAGAAAAGCTATTCTATCTTTTTATTTAAGACCTGCAATATTTATTAGATACATGCAAGGTCTTATGTCTTGGACAAAATTTAAATTTTTTTTAAAGCTAACAAAATCATATATATTGGGTTCTAAAGAACATTAAACGCGCTTTTAATAAATTAATTTTATTTAAGAATTAGAGTGCCCAAAAAGAATAAAAAGCCCATTAATTAATATTTTGTATAAAAGAAAGATGAAAAACAAAGTAATAGATAAAGGTATAGATGCTCTTTTTGATAAGACAAATGGCAAGGTTATCTTACTTGCCTTACTTGGTTTTATTTTGAGAATAATTTCGGCAATTAACACAGGAGTTTTTCCAGACGATGTCAATCAAGCAGTGGTGCCTATAGGAATCTTCCAGTCTGGAAAATTAGTGCACTGGGCGCAATCAACTGCTTTGTGGTACTATATTGAAGGGGTTTTTTATAAGATCTTTGGACCTACTCAAATTGGCTCAAGATTTACTACTGTTTTGTTCGGCACTTTCTTAATTATTTTAATGTTTGTTTTTGTAAAAAAGGTCTTTAAATCAGAAAAAGCAGCCCTGATTTCAAGTTTTTTGGTTGCAGTCTCGCCCGCCTTAATCAAAGCGACACTTCCTGAGATGGATGTAGCAATTTGTTTTTTCACTTTGCTGAGTGCTTATTTTTTATTTAGTTATTTTGAAAATGGGGCTAACAAGAAACTTATGTTAAGCGCATTATTTATTGGGGTAGCTATAATGGTAAAACTTTATGCAGCTTTTTTTGCAGTATCATTCTTAATATTCTTTATATACAAGGAGTTTAAATCTGGAGCAAATAATAAAAAAATGATCAAAAGAGTTTTACTGTTTGGGTTAATTGTTTTTGTCTTATGCGTCCCAACTCTGGTCCATAATTATTTATTGTATAAAGATAAGGGATATATGGACCTTATATTTACACGCACCTTAGGATTTGGTAAGGAAAAAGCAGCAGAATTTTACTCATGGGATGCTGGTTGGGCAGCCAAAGCAAAATATGCAGGTTTTTTTCTCGGACATCAGAAAGATATCGCAGCTAATTCACCAATACCTGGTTTTTTAATGTGGTTATGGGTACTATTCAAAGTAGAACCAATAATATTTTTATTTGGTTTGATTGGATTAATCTCTGCTTCTAAAAAAAATAAAAATTATTTCTGGTTTTTTATAATAACACTTATTCCTGCATTCATATATCTTGGTGCGATTATTCCAATGGTAAAACATTTTATTTGGATTTTTGCATTAGCCACACCACTTGCAGGAAACACCATCAAAAATATTAGTAATAAACTTAATAAGATTAGATTAAGATATGTTTTATTAGTAATTTTGCTATTTAATTTGTTTTATCTTGGCATGCCTCTGGAAGCCAGACATTTCTACTCTAAATCTCCGACAGGGCAGTTAATTGAGTTTAAAGAAAAAAATATTCCAGAAAATGCTTTGATTATAGGAGATTCGAGAATATACAGAGGACGCATTCATTGGGCACTTAATAGTAGAAGTTACGTCGAAGCTTCTCAATTTTTTGATATAGCAAACAAATTAAATCAGCAAGGTAATACTCAACCAATTGAAGTTTACTATGTTGAATGTGTTAGTGATGATTGTGGATGGGGAACAGTAAAAGAGCAACCTGATTTCAATGCAAGCATGGAAGAAGTAACTTTATGGTTCACTAATTATTCTATTTACTCAGAAGACTTTGAGGGGCCTGATGAATCTAAATATTATTTTCCTTTGATAAGCCAGGAAAAAAGAATAGAATATAGAATATATAAATTGAGCTTAAATTTAAATCCACAAATACTTGAAGTTGTAAAGCAAACACATGTTTGGTTCATGTATCCAGTTGACTTCAACAGGAATTTTGGACCTATCTTCGATGATTATGAAACGCATAATTTTATAGATGCTTCTACAAATAAAATCGCCTGGCTAATATTCTATTTTGAATTTCTCGTATCTTTCTTTGCTATTTTTTATGTAATTTATTTATTTTTATTTGAAAAATGAAAAAACTATCAATAATAATTCCAGCATATAATGAAGAAAAAACAATTGAAAAAGTGATTAGTGAAGTTAAAAAATCAAAATTACCAATAAAAAAAGAGATTATTGTAGTAGATGACTGTTCCAATGATGGGACTTTTGAGAAAATCAAAAAAATAAAAGGAATTAAAATACTAAGACATAAGAAAAA
>CAZOGQ010000005.1:0-880 GCA_964579545.1 Candidatus Woesearchaeota archaeon
AAGCCGGCATTATTTCTCCTGTAGTTCCAATGAGAATAAAAACATCTGCTTTTTGAAGATATTCTGAAATTTTATTATGATTTATTTTTCCTAAAAAGTTTACATTAACTTTATTTTTTAATGCTAATTCTTTTAACTCCTTCTCTAGATTGCCTTCTCCTATTATTGTTAATTCAGCATTTAATCCTTTTAATGCTTCAATCAGGTATTTGTAACCTTTTCTTTGTATTAATCTTCCTGTTGAGATTAGCTTTATTGGTTTGTTTGTTTTCTTGTTTTTTATTGGTTTGAATTCATCAATATCAATTCCATTGTAGATAATATCTATTTTTTGATTTGGATTTGTCCTTAATGCTAACTCCTTTAATCCTTGCGAGTTTGCAATAACATCTTTCGCCTTCTTCCATATCCTCCTGCTTAATTTTCTGAAGATTAATTTATCTAACAAATAAAATCTTTTGTTGTATCCAGGCACATCACTGCCTCTTAGGCTGGTTATGTACGGCAGATGGAGCTTCATTGCAATATATCCGCAAGGAATTCCGAAAAAGGCATGGCACAGCATATAGGGATTTTGTTTTTTATTCTTTTTTATAAGTTTTTTGCAAAACTTATATGCTTTCCTGGAATATGTTAGAAGTTCTTTATTAGTCTGATAATGCAAACTGCCTGGTTTTTTGCTTTTTCCAATATCCAAGTAAAAAATTTTTATGTTTTTTGAAAATTGTTGTATTTTAGATGATGATGTTGAACAGCAAGACATTGGCGGCCAGCAGCGCAAAGAAGGCGAGAAAGAAAGGCAGCGAGTGCTCGGCGATGAGGGATCGCCAGCCAGAACGCTTGGACTTGATCGCCCGCTCGAAGTCCTCGTCCGAAAGCT
>CAZOGQ010000005.1:890-18085 GCA_964579545.1 Candidatus Woesearchaeota archaeon
GTAAAAAATTTTTATGTTTTTTGAAAATTGTTGTATTTTAGATGATGATGTTGATGAAGTTACTAAGTCAATTTCTAAATCTTTGTATTTTGCAAATTCTTTAAGAAGATAATAAGTTGCATTGCCTGCACCACCCCCCAGCGGCGGAAACTCGTAATTTAACATTAGGATTTTCATTTTTATGTTAATAACTTTCAGTTATTTTCAGTTATTGAAATTAATAAAGATTTATGTTGTTTGTTGTATGTGTTATAGAGAAGGGGTTTTTATGAAAATCACTTCAGACAATTATCCATAATTCTGTTCTTGCCGATAGCGCAGAATTTAAAATTATCTCTTAATTCTAATGAGTACCCTTTTGCTAAAGAGACACTTAAAACTTCTTTGTTGTTTTTTTGAGCAAGTTTCATTGCTGGAACAAAGTCAGCATCTCCAGAAAATAAAATCAATATGTCTGCTTTATCTTTAATAGCATATTCAATTAAATCAACTGCAAGCATAACATCAACCCCTTTTTCTTTTTTCTTTACATTTCCAATAACATCTAAGAAATTTTCTTCTACAATCGGCCCGCAATTTTTACATAAATCCATAGAATCAATTAATTCTTGTTTTTCTTTTAACAGCTCTTTAGTTGAATGAGCCTGGAGTTTTCTTGTATGAACTGTAAATTTTGGGATTTTCTTTAATTTATCAATAAATCCTAAATGTGCATAATATAACTCTTTTCCATCTCTTAAAGTTGGCATTGAATTATAATATCTTACTTCTTGTAACTCACATTTGAATTGTGTGCATATAAAATCTCCTAACTTTTTGAAATCCAAATTAGAAGGTTTAATCTTCATCTGTTTTAAGTTATGGTATAGGTTATTCCCATCAATAAATATAACTGCTTTTTTCATATAAAATCCAAGAAAGAATACTATAAAAATATTGTCTTATATTGTTAAGAAGATAAGCCCGGCATTGTCCGAAAACCATACCGGGGACTTAATATTTTTAATAAGTAGCAATAGTATTTAAAACTTTGCCTTTATCTTTTTCTCCACCCCCCTGTTCACGTCTTTTCTTGTCATTATAGTATCTTGATATTGAAATTAATAAAGATTTATGTGGTTTGGTGTATGTGTTGGGGAAATCAAAAGGTTTATAAACTGTAGTTTAGTTATCTAAACTATGGTAAATATATATAAATCTGAGTTTACATTATTGCAACAAGAGATTTTGAGATGCTTGTTTGTTAAGGCTGGAATGTCTTTTAACGCAAGGGGATTGGCAAGGCCTTTAGATAGAACACAAGCCGGAATTGTAAAAGCTCTTCCTGGACTGGAGAAGAAAAGTGTAGTGAAAATAAAGAAGGATAAAGATTCTGGTAGATGGTCAATTGAGCTTAATAGAGAAAATGCAAGAGCAATTGCTTTAAAAAGAGTTGAAAACTTGAGAATGATTTATGAATCTGGACTAGTTGATTTTTTGGAAGAAAAGTTTCCTGGTTCTATGATTATTCTATTTGGCACTTATTCAAAAGGAGAGGACACAATTAATTCTGATATCGATATTGCAATAATATCTAAGGAAAAACAAGTGGACTTAAAAAAATTTGATAAAATATTAGAGAGAACAATCTTTTTACATTTTTATGATTCTCTGGATAAGATAGATAAAAACTTAAAGAGCAATATTCTTAAAGGTATAACTTTAATAGGAGTTGGAGAAATATGAGGCCGTTAGATGAATTTGAAAGTTATTTGAAACAAGGAATTGTTAAAAAACAATCTCCTGACAAATTGAGAGCAGTTTCTTTAATAAAAGAGACAGAAAAATCTCATGGCTCCTTAATAGAAATTGAAGAGAAAATTGGTATAAATAATACAAATGCTAACCATATTATTAAAAATGCTTACGATATAATTATGGAGCTTGTTAGAGCTCAGATGTTCATTCAGGGATATAGTTCATCTGGCAAAGGAGCCCATGAAGCAGAAGTTTCTTATCTTAGAAAACTGAATTTTCCAGAAAATGAAGTAGAGTTTGTTAATCAACTAAGATATTTTAGAAATGGCATAACTTACTATGGAAAGCAGTTTGATAAAGAGTATGCTGAAAAAGTTCTTAGTTTCTTGAAAAAGATTTCTTTAAAATTAAAGAAAATTTATTGAAAATTAATAAGAATTTATGTTTGCTATTAGATATGTTGAAATGGAGTTATAGAGAAGGGGTTTATGTGTGGTTTTATTTGGCATTTTAATTACATTTAGATTATCATGCTTGTTTATTTGTTTGTTGTTTTTTTAGAAGGCTATAACGATTACGAACTGCATTTGCACTTCTTTTTTTTCTGATTTTACTCACATCTTCTGCGATTTTTGGCCAGTTGGGGTATCCGGGACGATATGATTTAGCTGAGCGTATATATTCTATGTCATTAACTAACCTTAATAGTAGTTCATCTTCTTCAGCTGAATAAGCATCTGAACCAATAATATTTTTGATAATATATCTTCTGTATCTCTCCCTTTTTTCTTCGTCCCAGAAAAATATGTTCCTCTTGCTATCACTGGTTATACCTGCTGATCGTTTTCCTGCGATGCTATATCTATATTTTCTCTCTTTATTGCGTTCTTCTTCACTGAGACTGCCTTCTTCCACTGCAATATTTAAAATGTTTACAGTAATTGTTTTGCCACATTCAGGAGTATTCAAAGCAAAAAATTCTTTTGCTATATCCCCCAACCTTCTCCCATTTAAACCTCTAAGGTGTTCTAATAAATGAGCTGTCTTTTGTTTTCTATTATAATTAAACCATTCTTTTCTTTTTTCATCATTGGTTAAATAAATTTCTAAAATAATTGGGATAAGGAATGCACTTCTAGTAGCTGTTTTCTCACATCTTTTAATCGCAGCTACTTGGTCTTTAGAGAGATTTCTTTTGTCTTTTTCAGATATTAATCTTTCAATATTCTTTCTTCTTGCTTCTTTTTGAGCTTCAGTTATCATTTCTTCCCTCTGCTTTTTTGCTTGACATTTTGTATCAATAATTTTCAGTTATTGAAATATATAGGAATTATTGTGATTGTGCGATATGTATAAATTAATTTATCAAATTACTTCCTAAAAAGGATAGCAGTTTTTATTATAAATGTTGTTATCTCCACTCTTCAACAGCAGACAATCTCTTTTTTAATCTATCATATTCTTTATTCTTAGGACCGACTGGTTGATAGTCATAGTGGATGAATCTGGCAATACCCCCAAATTTCTATCAAACTGTAAATATTGTGTATTACAACTAATAATATCAATTAATCCAGAATCATTAGGTTTTCTAAAAAATTTATTTTTTCCTTTAGTTGTTCTTTCAAAAACATACCAACCGTTTAATTTATTATTTTCTCCAACACTAAAATTTAATTTAACTGTCTCTGTAAAATCTCCTCTAAGTTCTATAAATTGTCTCTCACTTGAAGGTATTCGTGGGTTTGTTTTTGTCATCTTAATTTTCTCAGAATAAGCTTCTGAGGTGCTTATCACCTCTGAAGTATTATATATTGTGTGTTTTTAAGTTTTTAGTTTTTTAATAAAGATTTATGTTGTTTGTTGGATATGTTATGGAGAAAGGTTATGAGAAAATCAGTTTAGCAGAAATTTCCATAGCGGAATAAATTTTATCTTTTTTTTATTTATGCTTTTTTCTGATTCATTTTCTTTGGTTATTACAGCTCCTTCATTTATGCTGTGTTTTTCCATAAATTTCAATAAACCTTTAATTTCTTTTTCTTTTATATTATCTTTGTATTTAACTTCAATTGGAATGGTTTTGTTTTTTTCTGTGATTATAAAATCTACTTCTTTTTCTCCAATTCTGCTAAAGAATTTAATCTCATAATTCATTAAAATTGAATTTTCGATTATTTTGCCCTTTTCTGCATTAAACAGAAAAGAAAAAGCTGTTGAAATTGGATAGAATCTTTTAAGCTTTTTTTCACTTGTTAACGTATTTCTGCTGTAATTATAAAGTTTTTTTATTAAAAAAGCCTTTTCTAGGTAAAGTATGTAATTAGAAATCGTCTTTCTGTTTCTATTCAAGTCATTAGCTAAAGACTCGTAATCCAGTATCATTCCAGGATTAGAAGATATAACTGAGAGAATATTTGATAGTAGTGCAGGCTCATCAATTTTAAACACATTTGGAATGTCTATAAAAATAACTTTATCTATAACTAATTCTTTCATATATTTACTTATTTTAACTTCACTATCTTCGTTTATTAATTCTGGAAAACCACCTGTTTTTAGATAATGTTCTAAATATTTTTCTATCTTGCTTCTATACAATAAAATTCTCTTTTTGTCAAACTCTATTTTTCTTAATTTTAAGTATTCTTTAAAAGTTAAGGGTTTTAGAACAAAAGAGAAAACCCTACCAGCTAGACTCTCTTTAGTTTTCTTTTCTATAAACAAGCTTGATGAGCCAGAAATAAAAAACTTCATATTCGGAAAATTATCATACAGAACCTTTAATTCGTTTTCCCATTCTTTATGCTTTTGTATTTCATCTAAGAACACAAAAACTTTTTCTTTTTTTATATCTGTTTTTACTTTCTGCTTGAAAGAATCTAAAATTTTTTCTATTTTCTTATCAAAAAGGTCAAAATTATAATATAATATGTTTTCTTTTGGAACTTGTTTTAGTAAATATTCAATAACATGGTGCATTATTACAGTCTTTCCTACCCTCCTAAGACCTGTTATAGCTATAATCTGCTTGTTTTTTATATAAGGGGCAATCTCATTAAACAATTCTCTTTTGTGTAAACCAATAAATTCTTCCTGTATTTTAGATGTTGTCCACCACGGATTGATATCTTCTATTTCCATATGATTATCAGAACGGACATGTTTTTAAACTTTTTGGTTATTAGGATGGACATGTTTTTGTTAAAACAAGAACCCTCTTTTCCTCCACCCCCTGCTTCACATCTTTTACTGCCATTATAGCATCTTGATATTGAAATTAATAAAGATTTATGTTGTTTGTTGGATATGTTAAGAAGAGGTTTATATTATATTTTCACAAGTTTTTTAATTTCTGCTAGCTGTTTTTTTAAATATTCATATAATCTGTCAGCTTCTTGCAGGCTGATTTGTTCTTTTTCTTCTTGATTATTTTTTACAGCTAGATAACTTTCATAAGCATTTCCTTTAGACACAGTTTTTATTAGTTTTATAAAATCTTTTTTTAAATAATCCTCGTTTTTTATTAGTTTTTTAATTATATACAATGTCCGCATTCTTAATATAAGAGTATAAGTAACTGAGTTATGAATACTTTTTCTATTCTTCTTTTTTGTTATATCTAGAGCTTTTTTGATAATTTTCAATTTATCTTCTGTTGTGTTAAGGTACCAGCTTATGTTTTTCTTTGTTATCTTTACTTTTACTGAGTCAAGATAGCCGGCGTTTAATAATGGTTTCGCTTCTTTGAGCATAGGGCCAATTGGAAATAAATCTTGTTTTAATTTTTGTTCTAATAATTTTGTGGAAATTATTAATATATTGTAAATTCCTTCTTCAATCATTTCTTTATCAATATTTCCTGTTACAACTAATATATCTATATCACTATTTTCATCTTCTTCATTTCTCGCGTAACTTCCTATTAGATAAATGCCCATTATATCTTTTATGCTAATATACTCTATTAAAATATTAATAACTTCCATCAGTATTTTTTCAGGAGTTTTTTTTATTAGCTCAATTCTTACTTCTTTATTGAGCCATGCTTTTGGAAGTATAACTGCAGAAGAGTTTCCTGCCCTAACAGCTTTTTTTATTTGAATTTCCATTTTTATTCTTCATCTAGATAATCTTCATCTTCTTTGATTTTTTTCAAAAATTTGTCATCAATCTCTTTTTGCCAATAATCTTTGGTTGTATCCTGTCGGCCATTTTCTTTTTCAATTTTTTCTTCATGCTTATCTACCTGTTTTTTTATGGACTTTATTCTTTTTTTGCGCAATCTTTTCATATGCTTTCTGTCTTTTCCCATGTTCTTACATGTACTTACATATTTATAAAGCTTCCGGTTTTTAAAATTAATAAAGATTTATGTGATATTGAATATGTTTTTGTGTGGTGGAGTTAGCTACTGAATATGGATGAAAGAACAGATTTAGGAAACTTATTTTTCCAAAAATGATTTTATTATAGACACGAATTTCCTTGCATTTTCAACTGATTCTTTTGCATATGGAATATTTGCATTTGCATTTACATTATAAGTAAATCTGCCTCTTTTTCTTTTTTCTAAAAGAAAAATTTTCAAGAGTGCTTCTGCTTTTTCGCTCTAAGCCTCATAGATATCAAGTAACTCTTTATCAAGTTTTCCAGAGTCAACAAATTTCTTGAATTTTAGATAAGTTTTTTTATGCTCTTCTGGTGGCTTTGTTGCAATGCCCCCTACAGCGTTAAACAGTATCTTATATTATCAATTAAATTATTAATTATTATGCTTTTTGAATCTCACTTCGTCTTTTTGAGCTGAATGTATCTTTTTGAAAATGATGTCAGTTTCCTATTTTTTCCAAACTTGCTGTTCATCTCAATTGCAATTCTGTTCCAATGCAGTTTTCCTGCATATCTTGTTCCTATTTCATGCCTAAAGCTAGGGCTTTTTGTTAATCCAATCAGATGTGAATCCTCTTCATTTGAATAGTTTTTTTGAACATTTGGGCGTACATCATCTGACTTTCCTTTCTTAATCAACCTCTTATATCTCCCCCTGATTGAATGCTTGCTTCTATTTTCTCCAGATATTCTGCCCATTTCTTCTGCAATCTTGCTCCAATTAACATGCCCAGAATATATTGAACCATGGGGATGTGTATATTCTGGATTTTGCATTAATTCCAGCAAGAGATTGTCTTCTTCGCTTGAATAAGTATTCAAACCGAGATTTTTTATAATTCTTTCACCATATTCCTTTATTTTTTCTTCAGGCCAATTAAAACTTGCCCTGCCCTCTATTTTCATTCTTTTCATAACTTCTGTCAATCGGACACTCTTTCTATACCTCCCCTCTCTGTCAGCCTCCTCCTGGCTTATATCCCCTCTTTCAATTGCCATTACTAAGATTTTCTTTGCAATTGAAGAACTGCACTTTTCACTAATTTTAGGCGCTATTTCAAAGCCTATATCTGCCATTGTCCTGTTTTCTATGCCTGCAAAATGTTTTCCCGATATTTCTATTCTATCTTCTAATGAAACGTGCTCCCACCTTTGTATAAATTCTCTATCTGTAAAAAAAAGCTCTTTAAATCTGTCTAGAACACTAAAATAATTTTTTTTACAAAACTTCCCAATTGCATAAATTGCCGCAATCTGTTTGTTAGTTATCCGTCTTTCGGGTTTGCCTATTGTTATTCTTGTTTCTATTTCAGTTTTAGTTTCAATATTCTCGCTCATTTTTCATTTCGTCTCTATAACTTCTTTAATTATATATCTTTTTTCTGTCTGCGATGTGTTGAAATGTGTTCGTATCTGTAAATCAAGCATAATTCCAGATATGAAAAATTGAATACCCATGATTATCATAAAGAATCCAAGGAAAAACCAGCCATTCCTGTTTAGGCTGAGTTTCGTTACGATTCTGCTGTGTAATGCATAAAGCTCCATTAAAATGCCGAGAAAAAAAGAAAATAAGCCCATAGAACCAAATAAATGCAGAGGACGATTTGAATATTTGTTAATAAACCATATATAAATAAGGTCAATAAACCCTCTTGTTGCTTTTTTTGTTGTGTATTTTGTCCTGCCATGAATTCTTTTTTTGTGATGAACAGGCAGTTCGCCTATCTTAAAGCCTTTCCATCTTAGCAATGCGAGAAGATAGCGATGCATTTCTCCCCATAAATCAAGAGTTTCAATAGCCTTTTTTCTATAAACTCTAAGAGTGCAGCCTGTGTCATGAACAGGGTCGCTTATTAAAATTCTTCTGAAAGACCTGCCAATTCTTGTCAAGAGCCTTACTCTGCCATTATCTTTTCTTTTTCTGCGCCAGCCTGCAACAACATAAAGCCTTTCTCTTTCAAGCTTTTCAAGAAGCCTTGGAATATCTCTCGGGTCATTCTGCAAGTCGCCGTCAATTGAAATTATAATGTCTCCTTTTGCCTGTTTAAAACCAGCATCAAGCGCAATAGCCTGCCCATAGCCTCTTTGCAAGTTTATTATCTTCACTCTTCTTAGCTTTTTCATCTCTTGCAAGCTTTTATCTGCTGAGCCGTCATTAACATAAATTGTTTCATAATCTTCTGCTCTTGCAAGCTTGTCCATCACCTGTTTTATCTCTTTGTCTAAAATAGGAATATTTTTCTCTTCGTTTTTTATTGGTATAATAATTGAATATTTCATTTTTCTTTTCCTATTGTTTCTTCTTAATTATAGGCAGGGATCTGAATAATAAGCTTATTGTTGGTTTTCATTTTTGTTATTTGTTTATGCCTGTTCTTTTAAAAATTTCTGTTCTTTATTAATTTTTCCGACGAAAATTCACTCCTCTGGCTTAATGAAAATTCAATGAAAAACTGGAAAATAAAAACTAGTGAAAATAACATGTTTACAGATGTAACAAATAGTTATTACGAAAGTAATATAGAAACATTTATAAATATTGTTACATTTGTAATATTAAACTATTACATTTGTAATAAAATCATAAAAACCTGTTTTTAAAATGAGATTAGAAGACCATGAAAAATCCTACGAAGAGCATCTAAGAAATTTGAAGAAGGCGATTGAAGACGATATCGGGGAAAATCAGAGGAATATTGGCTACAATGTATCTCAAGGAGCAACTGAACTTTTTGCGATATACTTACATAAACTACATCTTCTGCAGACTTCAGGAGATCAGTTTGACCATAAAATTTTCAAAAATAAGGCTATGATAGAGAAAAAAATTCCGCCTGATTTTTCTGCAAGAGAAAAGATACTTGAGTTAATGAGGAATATAGAATTAGAAAGAAATCTTATATGTTATGGCAAACGCAAACCTAAGACAAGAATTGAGAGACTAATCAAGCTGTTTAATGAATTAAGAAAGATAGTAAACAAAAACCTGAAGGAAAAAGCAAAAAATAAAATTAAGGGAGAGAATGGCACAAAAAAATGAATTAATAGCTTATGCACTGGACTTTGTCTCTTATCTTATTTCAAAAATTAAAGCAGACAAACTAGATAGGATTATACTATATGGCTCTATTGCCAGAGATGATTTTGATGAAGATTCAGATATTGATTTGTTCGTAGATGCAAGGGAAGAGATAAACAAAAAAGTGCAGAACATTACAGATAATTATTGTAAAACACAAAGCTTCAGGGAATGGAATTTAAAAGGCTTAGATAATACAATTTCTTGTATTGTTGGTGATTTAAATAGCGAAGAATGGAAAGACCTGAAAAGAAGTATTATGGATAATGGCATTATTTTGTATGGAAAATTTAAAGCTAAAGGAGAAAAAATCAACCAGTATGTTCTTTTTTCTTTTGAAAATATAAAACCAGATAAAAAAAGAATTTCTGTACACAGGAAATTATTTGGTTTTAAAATAAAAGGCAGGAAGTATCCCGGAATATTGGATAAAATTAATGCAGTCAAGGTTGGTAAGGGAAGTATCCTTGTTTCAGTAGAGCATGCAAATAAAATCAAAAAATACCTGCAAGAAAAAAAAGTTTCAGTAAAGCTTTATGATTTATGGTCAGATAGCAAAATAATCTAGTATCTGTTTTGATGAAAAAATCATTGTTTTTCTTTAAAACCTTCTCCCTCTAATTCACAACGATAATAAAAACTATTTACTAACTGGCTTTGTGCTTCTGTTGTTTCTCTAGTTACTTTTAACTTTTTGATAACAAAATTATTAATTGTCTTATTTCTATGTTGCAGTCCCCAAAGAGCTGCTGCAACTACAAGTTGTTCTGCAATACATGCTTCTAAATTTTTCTCAGCTAATTTTTCAGCAATTTCAGCTATTTGGTTTCTTATTCCCATATCACTTCTTCTTTTTTTATTGAGCGGGCTGTCTCGGTAATTTAAAAAGAGTTCATATCTCCCAGGATCTTTGAATGAGTGAGGCATATTTGGCTCTCCTTCTGCATTTGCCAATAAATATATGCTAGTAGAGCTAGAACAATCTTTATAGTTTTTATATTTCCTTAGATTTTCTGGTCTCGCAGTTTGATTAAAAAATCTTACTTTTTTCTTAGGAGAATATTCTGCCCCTCTAAGCCAAAAATCCATTTTACCTGGAATTTGAATTGCCATTTTTCTTGCTTTTATTTGAAATGTCTTTAATTTCTTTTCCTATTGTTTCTTCTTAATTATAGGCAGGGATCTGAATAATAAGCTTATTGTTGGTTTTCATTTTTGTTATTTGTTTATGCCTGTTCTTTTAAAAATTTCTGTTCTTTATTAATTTTTCCGACGAAAATTCACTCCTCTGGCTTAATGAAAATTATAGAGAGCATAATTAATGCGTTAACCAAAAAGCTTAAAAAGTTTGTTTTTTATTAATATATTAATGGAAGAGCTTTTAAAAAATGCAGAAGAGTTTATGGAATCTGGTCAAGAGAATCTAACGAAGAAAAGATACAATGCTGCTGTTTCTGATTTTTTCAAAGCAATTGTGATTTTAGCTGATTACCTGCTCTACAAAGAAATAAAAATCATGCCAAAGAATCATACTGAAAGATTTTCTCTTTTGAGAAAATATTTTTCTGAAATTTATGGAAAAATTTCTGGGCTTTTTGATGCTTATACAAAATCGTATAACCTTCGTCTTGGCGAAAAAGAAGCAAACAAACTTAAACTGTATGCAAATGAACTTAAAAATTATGTCTTTAGTAAGAAATAAACTAAAGAATTATTTAAAAGACAGAGAAATTTTAGATATTATTATATTCGGTTCTGTAGTAAAAGGGAAAGCTCTGCCTGGAGATGTGGATATAGCAATAATAACAGAAAAAGAAATTAAATTAGATATACCTGGATTCCATGTAAGTTTATTAAAACCAGAAGATTTTTTTATAAACCCACCATCTGTTATTAATACTTTATTAAGAGAGGGTTATAGTTTAAAAAATAAAAAGTTTTTTTCAGAGCTCTATAAATTTTCAACTAAAGTTTTGTTTTTTTACAAATTGGTTGGCTTAAAACCCTCTCTAAAAGTTAAGATTGTAAATATTTTAAGGGGGAAAAATAAAGAAAAAGGGCTTGTTGAAGAAAATGGAGGCAAATGGCTTGTAAATCAGGTTTTTATTGTTTCAGTAGAAAAAGAACAAATTTTCGAGAAATTTTTCTTAAACTTTAATATAAAATACAACAAATTTTTTATATTAATACATTAGCTAAAAATGGAAAAAAATAATAAAAAGATTAATACGTTAATAAAGAGAAAAAATCTTGTCTCTAAACTCAAGGGAGCGGGCATTAAAAGAGCCAGTTCTAATGCCATTTTGCTTTTGGAGAGGTACGTTGAAGAAAATTTAGACAAGATAATCAATGCATTGAAAGAAGAAATGGTTACACAAGGAAGGAAAACCTTGAAAACAGAGGATATTAATAATGTCCTAGACAAAATAAACAAAAAGGAAGATTTTTTTGAGGTTTAAATTTTTGGTTTCATTTGTAACTATATTTTCCATCTTTATTTTTTGAATAAGAGTGAGTTATGTATAGAACCTTTTTCTTTCATCTTCCTCCACTAACCCATTATTCATCCTCTTTTCATTTTGCACTTTTTTTCTTCCAGTTTTTATTTTTGAATATGTAACATTGAATGCATGAAGAGTTCTATTATAACCACTGTCTGCCATTATTCTTCGGATTTTTTTCCAATCAGGGTGCCCAGCATATATTGTACCTTTTGGATGTTGATATTCTTTATTTTCAGTTAGTCTGGTTAATAATAATAGCTCACTATTATCATAAAGAGTCAGGTCCATATTTTCTGCAAGAACTTTTCTGAGTTGCTCTCTTCGTTTATTTTTTCTTTCTTCATTCCATCCAAATGCTTTTGAGCCATCTTTTGGATCATTTTCATAAGTTAATTTTCCAAACACACTTTTTCTATAATGAAATTCTTCATCTCTTTCTTTTCTGGTGAGATATCCGTCTTCAACTGCTCTTCGTAAAGTCAGTTTTATAACACTTAAACCACACTGCTCACTTAACTCAGGAGCAACTATTTCTGCTATATTTTTTAGCGTCCTTTCCTGTAAATCTGCAAGATGTTCTGATAAGTGGGTTTTTTTCTGACTCCGGCTATACCCCTGCCATGTTCTTCTTTTTTCTGGGTCTGTGCACAAAAGCTGTATAATGCACGGATATATGCTTGTGTAGCTCTCTTCAAAAAACTTTCTTGAAAATATAATTGCGTTAATTTGCTTGCCTGCCAGTTCAGCCATTTTTAATTAAAATATTATTTTTTTTGCGTTTTTTGATTTTCATTTTTCTTTAGTATTTTCTTTTCATTGTTTGTGTATATAAGCATCTGCTCTAAGGAAATAAGATTTTTTTGTAGATACAGATTTCTTATAATCTAAAACCAGATCTGTTACTTTATTGTTTAGGGACTTAGCTCTTTTAACAATAGTAAAAAGAGCATATGAAATTAACTGGCTTTTTAGTCTTTTTCTGTCTGATACTTCATTTGATTCCAACAACATAGATACTTCTGTAAAACTAGGGGGGTATTTTTTTTTGCAACTTTTTCTAAATTGAAATAACAAACCAAGATTAGCCAAAGACTTAACTCTACCGGCATATACTGCATCTTTAAAATTATCTGGAGAAGAGTTATGAACTTTAACTCCAATCACAACAACCTCTTCATATTCAATCAAATCTTCTAATTTTCTTAATTCTTTACTTGTCATTTTTTAACTTCTTGCTTCTTCTTCATTATAGGTAGGAATCTAAACAATAAGCTTTAACTTATTGTTGGTTTTCATTTTTGTTTATGCCTATTCTGTTAAAAATTTCTTTTCTTTATTAATTTTTCTAATGAGAATTCACTCCTCTGGCTTGATGAAAAAATGAAAAGAATTAAAAACTTTATTTATTTATTTTATTTATGCCAAGACTGTTAAAAATAATTGCTATTGTTTTGATTACTCTGGCAGTTGCAATTATCTTGTTTCTTATTTTTTCTGGAAAAGAAGAAAAAGCTGAGATTGACGAAGATGAAACAAAAAATTGCATTTCACTTGGTTGCCCCCAAGATACAAAATATGTTGGTTCTGCTAAATCTGATAAATATTATAAATGCGGTTGCAGATGGGCAAAAATCATAGACAAAGAAAACCTTGTATGCTTTGAAACAGACCAAGAAGCTCTTGGTATGGGTTATGAAAAAAGAGACTGTTAAGTTTTTTAAAGAAAGAGAAAAAAGAAAGTTTTAAAAACCATTCTTTTATACTTAAATTATGAATACAGAATATTTAGATGAATCTGGTCGTGCATCTTCGAATGTAAGAACAAACAAACCAATGAGACCTTTAGATGAGGATAAATATGTTGAGTTAGAGAGATCTTTTTCTAGTCAACTAATTTGTGATGCAGGAGAAGGAGTAGCAGGCCTTAATGTAGTATCTTTAGGGCATCTTGTTGAAAAGGCAAGAAAAATAGAGAGGAGAACCCAGGACTTTATACACAGACCAAGAAAAGAAGAGCATAAATTTACCCCAGTTATCAGAAAGAGGCATGGAAAAGAACCTTTAATCTTGTATTTTACTAATGAAAGATAAAAAAAGAAAAAACAAAAAATAAATTTGCCTTTGATTCTTAGCTTTAAACACAAGCTCCATTTGAGCAACTTGTTGCATTTTGATATATGCAATTCATTTGTTGCGACCCACAATTATCCCCAGAGCAATAGTATTCAATTAAAATTGTGCTGCTATTAAGGCAGTAATCTACGTGATAATAAGGAACTCCACTTGAATTTCCTGAAACAATTCCTTGCACAAAGAGATTAAAACCATCATCTGAATCATGACATGAATCTGGAATTAAAATACATTCCCCATTAGTGCAGCCATAATCACATTGTTCTTGTAATGTTGGTGTATCGCTGTAGTCACACTCTCCACTCGCGCATGCATAATCTCTCCAATCTTTGTATACAGAATTATTCATGCAATAATTATCTCCAACATATAAATCTGCTCCACAGCTTTGTTGCTGGCTTTGCTCGTAGTCACTGGAGCAGTAATACTCCACTATATTACTTGTGTCAACACAATAATCATCATTACTGTAAGGTTCATTATTATAATAACCTGATGTTGTGCCGAAAGTAAATGGCAGGTTTCCACTATCTGTGTCTCCGCATGAATCTGGCTCTCCACAATCTGCTGGGCAGTTTCCTTGTGTTTCTGGACCTTCACAAACTCCGTCGCCGCAGTCTGTTTCATCATTATCGCTCGGACTTGAACAGCCTGTATCAGCCATATCTATATTATTATCACCATCATTATCTAAGCCATCATCACATTCTATAGTTGGATTCAATTCGCTTTTATCATTTTTATTTACACAGCCAGGATCAGCTGGCCAATCTGTATAGCCATCATTATCATTATCTAAACCGTCATTACATTGTGGCTTTCCTCTAACTGGTTTTGCTTTTGGTGACGCAATTGCAAGCCCCACAATTAAAATACTTACTAATAATAAGGCGCTAAAAATAGCAATTTTAGCTTTTTTATCCATATTTTTTTACCTCCTTTCAATTGTTTTATATTTTAAATTTTAAGTTAAAAATAAAAGTCTTATATAAATTTATCTTATTACTTCTAACTAATAAAATCTTCTGAAACCTCTAATTTTTACTACTCCTGTTAGATGAGAAGAATTTATATATATCTTTACTTTATAATTATTAATGAGATTTGGTGGCAAAAAAGGTGTTCATGTAAAGATATTATCTGTTTTTATTACCCTTGGAGTTTTAAGTATTTTAATTTTTGCTGGTCCAGCTAAGGCATTTACCCTGGGCTTGGTTGTTTCTGGAGATTTTTTTAATGAAGGAGATCATGTTGTTTTCACTACAACTCTTGATGTGCCAGAGGGAGAAATACTTAATATAAATTATTTGGAATTTAATATTTATGGGCCAAAGGGTGTTTCTTGTGTTTTTGATCCAAACGGCACAATTATTTCTGGTTGCCAAGGAATTTCAATACAACCAATCTCAATAACAAATACTTATGGTTATGGTTTTACTAATATGACTTTGAATTATAGGATTGTTTTACTCAGCGAAGGATATCCAGGAGGTGTTTATTACAGCGAGTTTAAAATTATGTCCGATGAAATAATCTATTCTGAACAGAGTACCAGATTTATAATAAAAGCAGAATCCCCTGAAATTAAAAGATGCTCAATTAGAGCAAGAGACGGTGAGCTAACAATTAATAAGCCAGGTTACTGGGGCACTAGAAATAACCTTAATTTTAAGATTCCTTTAAGAAACGCAGCTAATGGCGGCGGTTATTTAATTTCTCAGCATAATAGAGATAGAGTTTCTTTTGATATCTACACAAATGAAGTTCTTGACAATACTGAGGATACTCTTGTTGTTTGGATTGGTGGAAACTTTAAATTGGGTAGGGGCTCTGAAATAACTGAAAATGCTGTAATGTATATTGATAAGAAAAACAAAAAACTTGATATATACGGAGAAAATTTAGTTGCACGAGACATGTATGTTAATTTTATGACGGGTTGTTAGAAATCTTTTTCTTGCCTTCTTTTTTAGTATAGAGCAAAATTTTTTAATATCAGAAGAAGATTAATTTCTTAATCCCTAATTTTCACTCCTTCTTTTCAATGAAAAAAACAGGGAAATTTTTAAATACCCCCTATCCGTTGATTTTTTATGAAAAAAAGAGGTTTAAAGATAAAAGGATTATCTGTTTTTATTACCCTGGGAATTTTAAGTGTTCTAATTTTTGCAGGGCCTGTTAAGGCATTTATTATCGGTCTTGTTGTTTCCGATACCTCACCTTTAAGAGGAGATATTATTTATTTTACAGCTTCAATTGATATAGAAAATAATGAAAGACTTCCAATTGAGAATCTTTCTCTTATATTGTCTGGGCCGATGGAGAGTGTTTGTATTTTTTATCCAAACAGTACGATTATCTCTGGTTGTGATGGTATTAGCATTGTTCAGAATACTGTTGGTTATAGTTATGGCTTAGGCTATGGATATTATGGGTATGGTTATAATTTTGGTTATGGTTATGGCTTTACTGAAGGAAAATTGGAATATAATATAACACTAAACACAACGAACTATCTCTGTGGCCTATACAAAACAAAACTTTCCGCAAGTATGGGGAATAAAATATTCTTAGAACAAGGAGACGATGTTACAATAAGAAGTCCAATAAACATAACATATTTTTCTGTTTCACCACCATGTATTACAGAACTGGATTCAGTTACTGTGAGTGCAAATATAATTCCTGAAGACCAGATAAATAATGTTATTCTTACTTTGAATATAAATGGAACATGGACAAATAAGACAGCAATACACCACATAAATGGAAATTATTCTTATATAATCAATTCATCTGAGCTTCAGAATGGTATTGTTTACTGGCAGTTCATTGTACAAGATAGTTTCGGGTTTACTTATGGAAGTATGCAGAGCTTTTATGTGCACAGCAAAACTAGCTTAAGTGTTTCACCGCCATCTCCTGACGGACTAAATAATTGGTATGTTAAAGAGCCAGCTTTTAATTTGAGTAATTCGAATGCAAGTAATATATGGTATAGGTGGGATGGAAGCGGTGCAATTCTCTATATTGGTCCATTTGGTTTGGAAAATATATCAAATCCACCCCCTGAATCTGCTGGAACTCTTGAGCTGACATGGTGGAGTGATGTTTGCTCTGTTGTTGTGGGCGAAAATGAAACTAAGCAGAATAAAACATTTTATATTGATTTAACAGATCCTCTGATTAAAGATTTAGTTCCTGAAAATAATTCAGTGGTTTACAATGATTTAAGACCAACAATACAGACTTATTTAGATGAAGTTTATGAAAGTAATTCTGGGATTAATAAAGATAGTGTTATTATTAAAGCAGACGGAGTTGATGTTACTGATAATGCAGATGTT
>CAZOGQ010000006.1:0-17751 GCA_964579545.1 Candidatus Woesearchaeota archaeon
AAGGAAAAATTTTATGGAATTAAAAGTCATCTTTGCTGTCAGATGACTCCTTCGATTTTTTGCCCTAATAGTTGTCTACATTGCTGGCGAGCAACTGAATTTATGACAGAAACGAAAATCCCAAAAAATATCAAAATAAATAAACCAGAAGAAATAATTAAAAATTGTATTGCTGGCCAGAGAAAACTTTTATCTGGTTTTGGTGGAAATGAAAAAGTTAATAAAAGCAAATTCAATGAAGCACAATCTCCAAGCCAATTTGCAATTTCGCTCATTGGCGAGCCAACACTTTATCCTTATATTGGCGAGCTAATAGAAGAGTTAAGAAAACAAAAAAACACAAGTTTCCTTGTTACAAATGGATTATTTCCTGAAAAACTAGCTGAATTAAAAGACAAGAATCAATTGCCAACACAACTTTACATATCCCTAAATACAGGAAACAAAAAACTCTACAATAGATGGCACAGGAGTAAAATAAAAAATGCCTGGCAGAAATTTAACAAAAGCCTTAAACTAATGTCAAAACTTAAGAACAAAACAAGAACAGTAATAAGGCTGACTCTTGTAAGAGATCTTAATATGAAATCTGAATATGCAGAAGAATTTGTAAAATTAATCAAAAAAGCAATGCCCGACTTTATTGAAGTTAAGGCATATATGGCAGTTGGTTTTGCAAGAAAAAGATTAGGTTATGAAAGAATGCCCTCTCACGAAGAAATCAAAGAGTTTTCAAAGCAAATTCTAAAATATTTACCAAAATACAAATTTCTCGATGAAAAAACAGAATCAAGAGTTGTCTTGTTAGGCCAAGACAAAAAAAGAATGAAGATAAAAGAGAGTGAGATTTGAATCACAACTTTAAAATATTTCTTGAGTGACTTGGCGCTTATTCCAATACTCCAGAAGCAAAACCATACAAGGTACCATCATGGTCTCCATTAAAGCAAAGACATTCGCCAGAGTAACCGCTAAGCTTGGTATATCTTCTTGTATCACTAATTGCTTTGTCTGAAGCAAAAAAAACAACATGCGGCTCATCACAAGTATTAAATGCTTTAACAACCCTTTCTACTGTTTCATCCATACCTTCTCCAACCTGGGCTATTAAATATGGGCTTTCTAAAAATTCTGGTAAAAACTCCTTCGTGCCATTGATATACATAAACCCCTTAGGTAAAAACCTTAAAGCTTCATCTCCTGCTTTTACTCTTTGCATTAAATCATTGCTATTAGGAGTAATTTCCCCGCGGACATTGTCATAAACAATAACTCCATCTGGAAAAGAAGGAGTTTCAGTACAAGTCCATAAACCCCTTTTTCTAAATGCTTTCAAAACTTTATCATAATGTTCCTGGCCTTTATTTTGAATAATTAAATCCAGTAAAGAGAATGTTTGAGCAGTTGTTGGTCTTAATAAATTTTTAGAATCTATGTCAGCCATAACATACTTATAAGGGCCTGGACCCACTTGAAGGGCAAACAAAAGATATTATTTCATTTTTGTGGGGTACCTCTATCACGTTTTTCAATGCTCTTATTTTTCCTTGACCTTTTAATTTTGTGGTTTCCATGTTTTTTCAAATAAATCCGGTTTTTTAAATCTTTCTATAATGTTATCTTTGTAAAGAAGTAACATTTTGACTTCACAAATAAACAATCCCATCTTTTGTTAGAACAACAAATCTTATTCCAACTGGAAGACTAAGCAGGGCAGAAATAAGGGACATATGTTGTTTGCCATCTCCTGATGCTATGCTTAAGGCAACTTCTGTTCCAGATATCTTGCCTTTTAGTCTCTCAAGAATCTGTTTTTTAAGCTCAACAATCTGTTTTCCTAGCTCTACTTTAATAAATTCAGCTTTTTTACTCGCTGTAAATTTTTTTGCAAATTCATCTCCAACAAGAATTATCTTTTCCCAATCTCCTCGAGAAATTAATCCAGCAACTTGGCCCCAAGTTCCTTTTCCACTTGATAATAATGCAACTAATTCCATTTTATTTTATTCCAATGCAAGAGACATTAGATTTATAAGTTTTTATGTGTTTGAATGTTATATAACTAAGAATCAAATAATGAATGTAATAAATTATAAAAATTAGTTAACGTAAAGCTTCATAAACGTTTAGAAATATTATTAAATAAAGGTATCATATTATCAATATCAAGAAATCCTTGAGTTTTACCACACACTAAAGTGTGTGGTTTGTTTGGATTTCTGGATGCTCAGAAATGCTCATCCACATCCTAAAGGATGTGGTTTTCGCAATGCATTTCTGACATTAATAAAAATATTGATTAATAAAAAAGGGCAGAGAATAAAAAATGACAAAAGAAATTCCTCTCAGCGAGATAACTCTCAGGAAGTATGAAAAACCATATCAACTTGATAAAAGAGAGCTTGTCAGGAAAATCTGTCTTTCCCTCGGCCTACTGCAACCAGGTGATAGCAGGGACATAATTGTAGACATACTTCTTGTCCTACTTGAAGAACGCAAGAACAAAAAACAATTAAGTTCAGAAGAAATAAGGGGGAGGGCAGAAAAAAGTCGGAAAGAGCATAGCCTAGAAACAAAAGGTTTAGCAGAAAGCAACATAAGGCGGCAGCTTAAGAGGCTTTGTGATATAATGCTTATTGAAAAGAGGCAGAATCTATACAATATTAAAGAATTTAGCTCTCTCAACGAGATATTTGAAGCTAACTTTGAAAGATTTCTTATACCGCAAACAATTGCTCGCATTAAGGAATATCTTGAAGAAGCTGAAAAGCAAGGTTTGTGATATGTTTTGAAGTATAGAGATATATTTATACTAAATTTGATTAATCTTTATATGGTAAAAAATGAGGTCGCTGTAGCTGAAAATAGGATTTCTATGGGAGAACTTGAAAAGAGTTTATATAGATTAGCAGACAATGCAAGACAAACATCCATAACGGGTGAACAAGAATATTTTGAACAAATAAAAAGTGCTGTAGAATCTCGATTTTCGCAATTACAAGATTTTTATAAACCTGATAGAGTTAATCTTGAACATGTAAAAGATATTTTTTTAAGGGGGATTTCTAAGATGTCAGAGAGTTATAGAAGAGAGTTAAACAAAGCTGATACAAGTATAAAGAATATTCAGAAATACATACTCCTACCAATTGCAGCGTTAGTTTCTGTTGCAGTCTTTCTTATAACTGATTCTCTTGAAGAAACTTTATTCAGCAGAAGCTGTTTAGCTGGGGGTTGTGGTATGCTATCTTATGGTGTAGGTTTCGTATCTACAATTATAGGAAAATCTGGGACATCTTACCGCAATCTTGGTGAAAAATGGAATTCTTTTAGTAAAGAACTAGTCAAATTAAGTTTAAGACAATACTAAAATCAAAAAGCAAAATTTATAAACCCTAAATCTCTCAAAGTTTCAAGTCGCAAACTACATAATCAAGATTTATTTTTCTTGAATCTTGGTTTATAATGTAGTAGACTATTGTAAAACTTGTTGAAGAAAATAAAGAAAAATGAAGAGAGAAGAGATTATTAAAGCACTTGAACAACTCCGGAAGGAAAGGAAAAGAAATTTTAATCAAACAATTGACTTAGTCATAAATTTAAAAAGGTTTGATATTAAAAAAAATTCTATAAATATCTTTGTGAGCTTACCCCATAAAATAAAAGATAAGAAAATATGTGCTTTTCTTGATAAAATATCAGAAGCTATTGATACAGTAACAAAAGTAGAATTCAGCAAGTATAAAGACAAAAAGCAAGCAAAAAAACTTGCTAGAAAATACGAATTTTTTATGTCAAAAGCTAGTTTAATGCCCCAGGTCGCAACAGTCTTTGGGAGAGTTCTCGGCCCCACTGGAAAAATGCCTTCGCCAAAACTAGGAATATTAGCTGAAGAAAATGATAATAAAATAAAGGAACTTATAGAGAAGATAAATAAAACCCTCAGAGTGAGAACAAAAGAAGCTAGTATAAAGATTGCAGTTGGCAGAGAAAATATGAAAAACGAAGAAATAAGCGAGAATATTCTAACAGTATATAATTCTATATTAAATGAGTTGCCAAATAAAAAAGAAAATATCAAAAATCTTCTAGTTAAATTTACAATGTCAAAACCAATTAAACTAGAGCAAGAAACAAGGTAAAATGGCAGAAGAAGAAAGAAAAAAACAATTTATAAGAGAAAAAATACCAGAAGAAAAACTCAGACAAGTAGAACAACTTGTTCAGGACATTAAGCAGAATAGAACATTTATGTTTATTTCTATAAAATCTCTTCCCGCATCACAGTTCCAGAAAATTAAGAAAAAACTTATTGGCAAGGCTAAAATAAAAATGCTTAAAAAAAGAATTATACTTCGGGCAATAAGTAAAATAGAAAAAGGTAGAATAAAAAATATGAGAAATTATGTTAAGGAAAATACTGCTGTCCTGGTTTCAGATACAAAACCATTTGAACTTTCTGCAATACTGGCTGATAATAAAAGACCGATAAAAGCGAAACCAGGCCAAGAATCTGTTGAGGATATAATAATAGAAGCTGGTCCTACTGACCTGCCGCCTGGACCAGCAGTTAGTGAGTTCTCAAGTGTAGGATTAAAAATTGCAATAGAAAATGGCAAAATAAATATTAAAGAATCTAAAGCCATACTTAAAAAAGGAGATACTATCAGCCAAAAGGCAGCTGATGTAATGGCTAAGCTTGGCATTGAACCATTTGAAATAGGCATTGAACCAGTTGTAGCATACGACAGCCAAGAAGATGAAATCTATACTGAATTAAGAATAGATAAAAAAGAAACAATGGAAAAACTAAAAGGTCTGGCAAGCAAGGGTCTTGCACTTGCTGTAAGTATTTCTTATTCATGCAAAGATACAATTAGTTTTCTGTTAATAAAAGCAAACAACCATGAAAAAGCAATAGAGAAATTTGTGAAAGAAAAACCAGTAGAAAAAGAAGAAAAACAAAAAACCGAGGAAAAAGCAGAAGAAGTAAAACAAGAGGAAAAAATAAAAGGATTAAAAGAAGAAAATAAAAAACAAGAAGAGAAGAAAGAAGAAGTAGTTGAAACAAAAGTAGAACAAGAAAGACCAATAGAAAAAGAAAAACCTAAAGAAGAAGAAAAAGAAGATAATGTTCAACAATCTAAAGAAAATAACAAACAGGAGGAAAAATAAAATGCAATACATTTACGCAGCACTCTTGTTGCATAAAATGGGAAAACCAGTAACAGAAGAAGCATTGAAAAAAGTAATAGCGGCAGCTGGAACAGAATCAGATGTTGACGACGGTAAAGTTAAGGCGCTGGTAGCTAGTTTAAAAGGCGTTGATATAGATAAAGAACTTGAAAATGCAGTTATTGCAAGTGCGGCTCCTGCAACAGCAGAAGCAAGTGAAAAAAAGCCAGAAAAGAAAGAAGAGAAAAAAGAAGAAGCTGCAGAAGGACTCAGTGCCTTATTTGGCTAAATAAAACATAAAACAAAAAAGCTAGATAAATCTGCAGCTTCTCTTAGCTAGTTCTGTCTGCTAAGTCTACATATACTGACATCAAAAACTTTTTTTGTGTTCTGTATTAAAAATCTCACTGTTTCAGAAAACTTTATAAACTCTTTGTTTTTAAATAAAAACAATTGTTTTTATTTTTTATCATTCTTCAAGCATCTCAATTTTAATCTCAGCAACAGTTCCTGGCTTCAATTTTTCTTGCAGTATTCTTGGTATAATTATAACTGCTTGACTGCCATGTTTTGAGATGTGTTTTGTTAAGGTGAAGGATTTAGGAGGTATTTTTATCCACATTCTCAGATTTAAGGACGTTAGCTATAAATTCATTTACTGCAGCTTCTAACTTACTCAATTTAGCTCTAACCTCCCTTACTAGTTGATTTGAGTCTCTAAATGGTAACATTATAGTTTGGGAATATAAACCCGTTTCCACTCTGAATAGTACATCTAATATTCCGTAATCTCCCATTAAGTGCAAAACAGGATTTTTCTCATTAAAATCTCCACTATGATTAACAGTTTGATGATTAGTTAAAACATATTTCTCATCTTTTATAAACCATTCATCTTCAGTGTCTTCATTTATAGCCACTGGTTCAGTTTTCTTTCTTAGCCATACATACATTTTTCACTAACCTCCGACACCCTTAAATCATAAACTACAACAGGTTTAATTTTCTTTCCCGATAGATTTATTTCCATTGAGTAATCACGGTCCTTTTTATAAAGATTTGTAGTCATATAATATGACAACATTTAAATATTATTATTGTTTAGATTATTTATGGTAGAAATTAATTTGCAAGAGCTGGGCTTGACAAAAATAGAATCAAAAGTTTATCTTACGTTGCTTAAAATAGGTTCAACTACAACTGGGCCTCTTGTTAAAAAAACTGAATTACACAGGGCAACTGTTTATGATGTGTTAAAAAGACTTATGGAAAAAGGTTTAGCTAGTTTTATTATTAAAGAAAAAACAAAATATTTTCAAGCAACAGAGCCAGAACATTTTTCAGAATTAGTAGAAAAAGAAAAGCAGGAACTAGAGAAAAAAGAAAAAATAAGTAAAGAGATTGTTAAAAAACTAAAAAATATCCAAGAACAAGCGAAAATAAAAGAAAGTGCAAGTATTTTTCAAGGGAAAAGAGGAATTCAGACTATTTTTGAAGATCTGCTGAAACATAAAGAGTACTATGTTCTTGCTTCTAAGGGTAAATTCAAAGAAATTTTAGGAAATTATTTTGAACAATTTCAGAAAAAGAAAAAACAGAAAAAAATTAAATCGGGAATTTTAATTGATGAAAGTCTGAAAGCAAGCGATTATGTTAAATCAATACACGGTGAGATAAAATTCTTGCCAAAACAATATAGCTATCCAACAGCCACATTCATATACGGAGATAAAGTAGCATTTTTTGTTTTTACAGAATATCCTATCGCTTTTTTAATTCAAAGTCAAGAAATTGCTTCTTCTTTTAAACAGTACTTTGAATTACTCTGGAAAATTGCAAAAAAATAACACTTTACAACAAAAATATTTTTAAAACAATAAAACAATTAAATAACATGAAAAAGATTGTGGTTGTTGAAAGTCCTTACAAAGGAGAAGATACTGAACAAGTAAAAATAAATATTATGTACGCAAGAGCATGTATTAGAGATTGTATTGACAGAGGAGAGGTACCCTTTGCTTCTCACTTGCTTTTTACTCAACCAGGGATTATTAATGATAATGATCCTGAACAAAGAAAACTAGGAATAGAAATCGCACTAGGGTTAATAAAAAATGCTGACCTTACAGTTGTTTATCAAAATTTAGGAATCTCAGAAGGAATGAAAATAGGAATAAAAGAAGCTGAAAAACTAAATCGGCCAATTGAATACAGAAAATTAAGTGATAACTGGCAAGAAGAACATAAAAAAATAATAAAAGAACATCCACATACTGAAGTATGGGGAATGTAGATTAGAGTAAAAAACTAAAATTTAAACAGCCTTTCATAATCCTTATGATCTATCCAATCAAGAATAACTGCTATTAATTCAATTTCACCAGAAGTTGTTAAAGAATAAAGTAGCCTCCATGAAGAAGGAAGATTATAAATCCATAAATTATTAATCTGATATTTTTCAATCAATTTTTTTGGAATCAGTCTTTTCTTAACATTTCTTCCACAATAACAGTCATCCTTTATATTCTTAATAGCTCTTATAATTGCTTTCTTAGTTGGGTCTTTTTCAGATAATTCATTAAAGGCCTTTTCTAAACTTTCGTCTACAAACTTAACCTTATCTGCTTTCATATTTTTATATCTGGCCGATTTTTTATTTTTTCATAAAATTCTGGGTTCCATATGTAAATAACATAACCTTCTCTGTCATATGCTATTTTGTGTATGTTCTCTAGATATTCCATTATAACTTGAAATGTTTGCCACATTACTTTTTTAGGAAGTTTCTTAAATAACTCTGTTTTTTTATATTCTCCAGAATTCTCATCAATAAATTTTTCGACCATTAAAACTGTTTGCAGTGTCGGACTTCTCGCTATTTCATTGATTTCAGAATATGATTTTTTTTGCTTAATTGATATTTGCATGATAATATCAATTGATATGACTATTTAAATGTATTGGTTCTTGTCCCTCTATAATCTTAATCTCAGTAATTGTGCCGGGCTTCAGTTCTTTTTCTAATAACTTCGGTATAATTATAACTGCTTGATTTCCATGCTTTGAAATGCGTTTTGTTAAGGTGAAGGATTTAGGCATTTTTACCTTCCTTTTTTCATAATATATTTGTATGCTCTTTCTAAATCTTGAAGATTTACATATTTCTCTAAAGGATGCCCTCTTGGAAGATTTATTTTTATTTCATCAAATCTGCCATCGAATTCTCCATAAGGGTTATAGTCTATTGCAATCAGATTATTATTTCCCTCTTGCAATACCACCTTCCTGTTCTTTGTACTCTTTTCTGCGATGCATTCATAGCCTTCAAAAATTCCTTCTTTAACATGAGTTGGTTTTGAACAACCCACACTAGCTAACAAAGCTAAGATAATGAATGCTAAATTTTTTCTTGTCATTTTTCTTTCTTTTTGTTTTTATTTAAGGGGCATTTTATCCATATAGCTTATTTATACATATTATCAGCCAGCATATGTCAAGGTTCTTACTTCTTCGCCACGAATCTCCGACCAATTATCTTTTTCAAAGACTAACCTAAAATCTTCTGGAACTTCTCTACACGCTTTCTGATAATCGTCCCATTTTTGATATATTTTTTCCAATGAAGATTTATTTTCAACTGCTCTACGATAAGCATCACGAAAAGCTTGTCTAGTTAAAAATTCTGTTCTTAACAATTCCGTAGTTTCACTTGTTTCTATAGGTTTAATTATTTCATTTCTTTGTTGAGACAAAGCTCCGGCTAATTTTAACTTGAACAATTCTTGTATTTTTTCTGACAATTCCCGACTGTAAAAGTTAGGAAATTAATTGAAAAAACAAGACTTCAGAGCTCAACAATTCACAATACGCTTCATTCTCTTATAGATAAGGGTTTTGTAACGTATTTTAAAAGGTAAAATAAAGACGTATCAGGCTATTAACCCAAAGCTAATTTTAGAAGAATGTAAAGAAAGAGAAAATCAATTTGAGAAAGTTATCCCTCGCCTAGAATCTACGCAAAGATTTGTTGAAGAAAAACAGCAAGCTGAAATATATGGGGGGGTTAAAGGAATAATCACTATGTTAAATGAATTGATTGAAGATACAAAACCTAAAGATATATATTATTTCTTTGCTGTTGATGTTTCAGAATTAAATGAAGAGATTCAGAAATTTTTTGAAAGATATGATATAAAAAGAAGGATAAAGAAGTTGATTGTAAAGGGCTTAGCAAGAAATAAACTAAGACCTCTATTTGAAAAGAGAAAGTATCTTAAAGTTAGATATGTTGATTTTCCTGTCCTCTCTAATCTAAGTATATGCAACGACAAAATGGCTCTCATAACTTGGGAAGATGTTCCGATGGGTATTTTAATAAAATCAAAACAACTTGTTAAAAATCAGATTGAATTCTTTGAAGAAGTCTAGAACAAGGCAAAGCAATGAACATTAATTTTAAAAGTCTTAATATCTTGTTTTTGTAAGCCAGCGTGGCCCAATGGTACGGCGCGGATTCCTTGAAGAAGTGACAAGGGAGCGCAAGCCTTGAGAGCCCGTTTCCTCACGGATATCCAGGTTCGATAGATCAGAACCAAGGTTCCGATACCTCCTAGTTATGGAGGAAAATCAGAGTTGGTTCGATCACGAAAATCCTGGCGCTGGCGTTTTCATTTTTTACTTTTGAGAAAAAGTTCGCTTAACCATCATAGTTAAGTTTATAAATGAAATTTTCGTGCTTTAATTACAATGTCAGAAGAAGAAACACAAGAAGAACAACCTAAAGAAGAAGAAACAACAGAAGAAGAGAAACCAGCAGAAGAAACAACAGAAGAAGAGAAACCAGCAGAAGAAAAAGACGAAGAAGCTTCTGCAGAATAAAGGTTGTTCTAATTAATTTATTTTTGAATTTTTTTATTTTTCTTTATTTAGAAGATTGTTAGAATTCTAAGATAATTAATATCCTCTTTGCTCTATTAATTTCTCTTTTCTAATATTTGATTCATAAACTTTTTTTCTTGCCTTATGAGACATAACTTCAGAAGCTATAGCAATAGAAGAAGCTAATCCAAAACTTAATGGATCTCCATTCATTGCTGCCCCTGTAGCAAAAAAAGTACAAATATTTCTGAGAATTTGAGAAGATGTATAACCTTACATTTCAAATTCATCCTCTTTCGCAGCCATACCAGAAGCACCAGGAGCTAGCCATATACTTAAAAGGTATATCCCATCATCACGACTTCTACTAGCCATACAAGCCACAGCAGAATCTAATCCACCCTAATTAAATGCTAAATCAACTAATTTTGCTTTATTAATTTTCATCTGATATTTTTAATAGTTTGAATTTTTTAAATATAATTATCTTCTAGTATATACTTTGTCCTATCAATTTTTTTACCTATTTCTATCGCTTCTCGGATGCTCATGACCATGTTTCAGTCTCTCCTTTATATGTTTAATATGCTCTATCCTTAATTTCCTAAACTCTTTTATATTTGTTTTGTATTTTTCTATTATCTTAGAAGCATAATCCCCACCTAAAAAATGGGGCATCAAAACATAAGTTGCTCCAGCTTCATAAAGTTTCAGAGCATCATCAATCTGATCAGCAATAACAACAATAATTGATTTCTTGCTTATATATCTGGCTTTTTTAGTTAAAAGAAGATTTGTTTCTTGTTCTGGTACAGTGGAAATAATTAATTTTGTCTTATCATACACAACACTATTCAACATCTCAATATCACCAGCATCACCATATCTACAATTTATTTTTTCTTCTGTAAGTTTATCTATTGTGTCTGGATTAAAATCAACAACAATAAAATTTTCCTTAATTTTCTTTAATGAATTTAAAAGATTAAAGCCAATTCTATTGTAGCCAAAAAGAATTGCATTATAAGCAACAGGCTTAATCTCAAATTTTTTATTAGTTATTTTTTTCCTTTCAAATAATCGCAAAGATTTTGAAATATGATAATAAATTTTGTCTGAGTAAGATATCATATAAGTCGAACCTGCGGTTGTTATTATAAAAATAAAAGTTACCATTGAAACAATTTCTGCAGACAAATAGCCAAGAGCAAATCCAAGTAATAAAATTATTATAGAAAATTCAGATATCTGACCCATGCTTGATGCAGTTAAAAAACTATTTCTTCTTGTATAACCAAGTATTCCTAGAATTATTAAAACAATAAGCGGCTTAACAATAAAAACAAAAAGTGAAATATACAACGCCTTGATAAGTAATTCTCTGCTTAAACCAACAATCTGTGAGCCAAGGAGAACAAAAAACAAGACCATGAAAAAATCTCTTAATGGTTTAACTCTTGAATGTATTTCTGATGAATATGGAACTATAGAAAGAGTTACACCTGCTAATAAGGCCCCCAATAACAGAGCGCCTTCGCCCTTATCAACAGAAAATCTAAAGAAATAATAAAATATAGAAGAAACAACAAAGCACCAGCCAACTGAAAATAAAAATAAAAATTCCTGGGTCTTAGCAATGTATTTTGTTATTTTTGGAAAAAATAAAAAACTAAATAAACTAACTGCACATATAAGTATAATGCCTTTAGATATGTTGCCTATAAGAGTAAATGAAATTTCTGTTCCTGTACTTGCAGGTGATATTGATGAGAGAGTTATTAAAGCTAAAATTGCAACAATATCCTGAACAATTAACAAGCCAATTGCTAATCTTCCATGTAAACTTTCTAATCTGCCTTTATCAGATAATAGCTTAAGAATAATAATTGTACTACTAAAAGACAAAGCAATTGCAATAAATCCTGAAGTAACATAAGAAAATCCAAGATAAACAGAAAGAATAAAACTTAAAACAAAACTTATTATAATCTGAGCCGTCCCAGTTAATAAAGCTGTTTTTCCTATTTTTTTTATAACTTTCGGATTTAAACTCAGACCCACAGTAAACAATAGGAAAGCTATACCAATTTGAGAAAATGTTTGAATCATGCTCTCATTTTTCACGAGATTAAGGACATAAGGGCCAACCAATACCCCTGTAATAATATAACCAATAATCGGCGGCTGTTTCAGTTTCTTCATAAACACAGCAATAATAACTGCAATCATTATTAAAAAGCTCAAATCAATAAATATGTGTTCCATCATTTCTTTCTTTTTCTTTTAAATATGGACTTTAATTTTTTTCTAATCTTTTTTTTATGCTCGCTAATTCCTGTAGGAGATTCAATTTTAATAACCTCATACTTAATTATAGGTTTTTCTTTCATTTTCGGCGCAGATTCAGCAAGTTGTTGGTTGGCTACTTTAATGGCTCTCTCAACCGCACTACGCGTATAGCCTTGATTAATTAGTGCCCATTTTAAAGACTCAAGAGTATAACCTTTAGCAAGATTCTTTTTTATGTAATTCACAAGCTGTTGTATATAGTCTGTTTTTCTAAGCATTTTAACCTCTTTTTTCAAATTTCTTTGCTATTCTCAAAGGAAATATAACTATTTAAGTTTTATCGGCACTGTTTTCTTATAAAACTTTATTGCATATTTTAGTTTTTCTCTTGATTCTGCATAAATTTTCAAAACTGGCTCTCTTTTTTTTACACTCTCGCCAACTTTCTTGAATAAAAACAAACCAGCCCCTTTATCTGCAGGAGAGCCAGCAACCCTTGCAAGTTGTGCAATCTTTTTATTATTTATTTCTTTGATTTTTGAATTTTTTTTACTTAGTATAACATAGCTATACTTTCCTGGAATTAACTTTTTTATTTTTCCATTTTGAGCTTCAATGATTTCTTTAAATTTTTTAAAAGCTTGTCCTGAATCTAATATCTTTTTTGCCATCTCCATGCCCTTACCTTCCCTTACATTTCCAGCAAGTTCAAGTAATTTAGAAGCTAAAAACAAAGATTTTTTTCTTAAATCTGTTGGCGGATTTTTATTTTCAAGAACAGCTAGAACATCCCTTAACTCAAGAATAGGGCCTATACCTCTCCCTATAGGTTGACTTCCATATGTTAAAAAACACCTTGTCTTTATCTTAAAGTATTTTGTCAGAGATTCAAAATTTTTCTTTAGATTTAAGGCCTCTTTTTTAGTAACTTTAGCAGTTTTGTCATAAGGCAAATCAATAACAACATATTTACTTCCTGAAGCTAATTTTTTAGAAATAATAGAAGATAACATGTGAGGCTCTGCGTCTATACTCAGTAGCTTTTCAACCTGAATTATTTTATTATCTGTAGGAGCAAGGCCAAGATTGCCACCCCAAACAAGACATGCATTTGTTTTTTTAATTATTTTTTTCAGCTCTGAAATTGAAAACTCTACATCTGCAATAACTTCTATCACATCTGCTGTTCCTGCTGCACTTGTTATTGCTCTGCTAGAAGTTTTCGGCACAATTAAACCAGCAGAAGCACAAATACTGGTAACTATAGGTGTTGTCCTATTTCCTGGAACTCCACCAATTGAATGCTTTTCAGCTATTTTCCCGTTTTTCAGAACAAGTTTATTACCTGTTTCTGCAATTGCTTCAGTAAGATACTTCACTTCTTGAAGACTTGTTTCAGATTTAGAAACAGCAGAAATAAAATAAGCAATTTCAGCTTCAGTTAATGCATTATTTGATATATCTTTAATTATAATACCATACTCTCCCTTATTTAATGATTTACCGTCAAATTTTTTTCTTATAAACTCAATACTTCTTGGCTTAGTTGTTATGCTTACTTCCACTAGATTTCTTGGACGCGCTTTCAGAGCTTCTAAAATTTCTGTTGAAACAACAATTTCATCTTCTGCAAGAAGTTTAACAGCTAAATCCACAACAGAGATTATCTTTCTCTTTCCCCTAATAATTAAAATCCTATCACCAACATGGATGCTCAGTTTATTTGCCGTTTTTTCATTTAATATAGCCACTGGGCGGCCTGCTGAAAAATGTAGTGGTTCAATTCTTAGTTTCATCTTAGCTCTTTTTCATAATTTTCTTTTTTATAAGAAATTTAGTAGATTTTTATATGTTGCTATTTGTCTTTTTAGGTTTCTGTCGCCTCATACTTGATTATCCTAACTTCATGAAGCAAATTAGAAGGCCGCCCTATTCCTGAACAAAGCTCGACACCTTTTTCAAGTTCTGATTGTTAATAAAGAACATTATGAAGTCTATGTTCATATTTTTGTCTTATTGTCTTGGTTAATTTGTTTAATTTATTAACATATCCAATTGGAAATCCCTCAATACATCAAAAACCCTGCACTAAATACAAGGCGTGTTTGGGTTTTTGATATTTACAAAATGCTCATCTCCTGACTAAAAGCCAGGAGGGTTCACAAAGCATTTTGATGCCCAAAGGTATCACCCTCATCAAAATCATCTAAAATTATTGCGATATCAATATCACTATCAGAAGAGGCTGTCCCTCTCGATACAGAACCATATGATATTATCTTGGATATACCATCAAATTTTCTTATTTTTTGAATCGCATATTCAACAACTACATAATGATCCATGTATATTAAGAACCTCTAATCAGTTTTCAAGAGTTTTAGTTTACTCATTTCAGCATAAATTTTTTCTTTCTGTAAAAATCAAGAATAATCAACAAATAAGAAAGTATTAAAGGGCCTATCAGCATACCGGCAAGGCCAAAGACAAATAATCCGCCAATCATTCCAATAAGTATTATGGGTGAGGAAATTTTTGTTCTCTTTGAAACAAAAAGTGGCTTAAAGAAAGTTTCGCCCCATGAGAGTATTATGCCCCCAATAACTATAAGCACACCCTGCCAAGTATTTCCAATTACAAATAGATAAATAGAAACAGGTATCCAGACTATAGTAGCCCCTACAATAGGAAAGATTCCTGCAAAAATTGTAAGAGCTGTCAAAAGAAGAGCATTTGGAATTTTTAAAATAAAAAGAAGAATTCCCATTACAGCACCTTGGATAATTCCAACAAGAACTTGGCCGTATAGAATTGCACTTGTTATTGCTTTTGATTGCCTAAAAAATTCATTTGCAGATTCTTTTGATAAAGGAGATAAACTCTTAACATACTCAGCTATTTTCTGGTTGTCTCTTACTGCAAAGAAGAATATGAAGAGGATAATTGCTAAGTGCAATAGAATTATTGGAAAATTTATTAATAAATTTGTGAAAAATGAGAGGAGGGAATTGCTTATCTTGCCAATAAATGAACTAAAAGCTAGTAATATGTTTTTTGAAAGCTCTTCTGAGCTAAAGATTGTTGGGAATATTTTTCTTAAAGGAGTAAGAATGTCTATCTGCTGACTATAAGAATAAATATCAAAGGTTTGTTTCACAAATAAAGGTGTTAAAAACCACAAAGGAATGAATAATATGAGAAGCGCAAAAATACATATTAATAAAGCAGATATATTTCTTGAATGAAGCAGAGAATTAAGTTTCTTATAAACCGGAATAAAAATATATGCTAGAATTAAACCACCAATAATTGATAAAATTATTGGTCTAATTATCAAAAAAGACAATAGTAAGATGATAATTACAGCAATAATACCCACCGCTTTTTTTGTATCTGCATTACTAAACATAAAAATTCTAAGATAAAGAGATTTATAAAGTTTTTCAGACAGCAAACTTTATAAATAAACCCCCTATTTCTTTAAAATGGATTGTTTTATAAAAAAGATTTTCCAAGGTGAAGCAGATGATGAAATACATTCTGAATTTGTAAAATTCAGTCGTGGAGAGTTTAAAGACAGATGTATAATAGAAGCAAAGAAACAAGTTGACAAATGGGCTATAAAAACAAGTTCTGAATTTGCGAATTATTTTGTAAGAAAATGTCTGGAAAAAGCTCCTGAAATCCTGAAAATCAAGGGAATTATAATCTGCACAGGAAATATAGAATCTGATATAAAATTCTATATTAAAGATGTAAAGAAATTTATGGGTATTCGTAAAATTGTAATTGATACAGAACTAAACAAGGCTGATTTGCTTGAACTTATGGATAAGTATCCAAGAATTTTTTATGGCCTTTCTTTTAGTACACAGACATGTAAGCTAAAAATCAAAGAAAAAGCCCCAAAAAGTGGAAAGCCACCAAAAAAAGGTGGAACAGAAGCAAAAGCAGATTTTTGTACTCTGAAAACAACAGATTTTGAAATGATTAAGGACTTATTTTTTGATGTTCCAGACTTCAAGGAAATAAAAATAAGCCATACTATACAGATAATAGATATAATCTACCCACAGAACGAACAAGACTTTGAAAAAATTCGATTATTGGCAAGAAAAAAAGGTAAAATTATTAGGAAAGTAACAAGCGACGGCAAGGAAACAATTAGTGAAAAAGAGTTTGAAGCTTAGTTTCTATGCCTTCAAAGATTCTTTTAAGAGAGTTTTCATGTTTAATAGCTTCTTCTAAACTACTTTTAAATTCTTTTTTTAATTTTTTAGTATCAGGATTATCAAGACTTTTACTAGCTTTTTCCAATCTTGAAATCACGTTTTCAGCTTTCTCTTTTTCATTTGAATCAAAAATTGCCCCTATTTTCCGTTCATCTCCACAGCAAGCTAGATATGTTGCAGCCAATCTTTGCTCATCCTCATTAAAAGAAGACAATAATTTACCAATTGAATAAGACTTAAAATTAAAATTTTCATAGCGTTCAATAACTCCTTTAAGATATCCGAAAATTGATTTTTCTTGGTCAAACCACATTCCAAGAAGATAAGTTTCTCTAAGAACAGCTGAGCTACTAACTACATGTTTGCCCTCTCGCTCGTAATCATCGGGCATTTTCATACTAAAAATCTTTTTCGCTAGATAAGTGGTATTACAATATTGCTTAACCATAGTGGGGTCAAAGCCTAAACAGAAAGATGCCAAATCATAATGCCACCTTTTTTCTTTTGTAATAGCCATTTTCAAAACTATCAGAATTAAGATGTTTATTAACATTATTATATTGGATAATATATATTTAATTGATATGCCTATCTACAGTATCCGTACCTCCAAATTTCTAAATCTTATTTTAGTAATACCCAAATTATTCATTAATCCACTTAAGCAGACAGCAACAAGAACTTTTCTTTAAACAATTATGATTTTATATTAATTATCTTTTATTTTGGGAATATTTTTAGTTATTCTATAATCTCCCATCTACAGTAAGTTTTATAAATCATATTTTTCTGTATTTTAATAGGTCACGGTGGATTAAAAATGGGAACAAAATTCATAATCTCCGCTTTATCAAGAAATGCCAAAAACACACAAGCCACGTGGAGGAAGTTTGCAGTTTTGGCCACGAAAAAGGGCCAGAAAGTTTTTACCTAGTGCGAACTGGAAAGCTTTACAAAAACAGACTGAAAAAGAGGGCAAAAAACCAGGACTTCTCGGTTTTATAACCTACAAAGTAGGAATGGCTTCTGCTCATGTTCTTGACAAGACACCTGATTCTTTAACAAAAGGCAAGAGAATTTCTCTGCCTGTAACAATACTAGAATGCCCCCCAAAAACAATTTAATCTATAAGAGTGTATAAAAATAGGAAGATTGTTAGGGAAATATTAAATGAAAA
>CAZOGQ010000007.1:0-3404 GCA_964579545.1 Candidatus Woesearchaeota archaeon
ATTTTGAGTTTAGTAGGTTATTTTAGGGGTAGGACATATGTCTGTAGGAAGCACATGGACGCCAAGAAATGCTTGATTTTTAACTAAATAGTCTCTTAAACCAATTAATAATCTTTTTTAATAAACTTCCACTTATGCACTCTCCATCAACGCAAACATTACTTTTACATTCAAAATTATTTTCACAAGACTCTTCAGTTTCTAATTGATTTTCTAAGTTCCTGTTTATAGTGCAGTATTTTCCCTCTACCCTTGTTCCAATTGGCAGGCAGCTTTCCACATATAAACAACCGAATTTGCATTCAGTTGTTACAGAACATTCTTTTCTACACACGCCATCTGGGCATAATATTGTGCCCGGGATACATTCTGGCTTTGCTGGACATTCCATACTTCCATCAGCATTGCATATACATCTTTCTGGGCAGTCAATAATTTGTCTGGAGACTAAAAAAATACCTATATTGTATTTTGAATAATAATCTAAAAAACTTAAAGTTACTCCAAATATTGGTTTTCTTTCTCCTAATTGAATACTAACATATTTAGTTGGCTCTTCTTCTATTGTAACTGCTAATCTTGCAATTATTTCTCCACCAACACACCTCGTTATCTGACCAGAGTCAACATCAATTGCTCTACCTTCTTCTTCTGATTCAGTCACTTCAGTAACTTTAGTAGGATAAACTTCTTCAGCTTGTGTAGAAGTCTCTGTAACTGACTCAACCACACTCCCTGTAGTTGCAGCAATAGCTTTAGTTTCTTTAGTTTCTTGTTCTTCATAAATCTCTCTTACAATGCATCTACCTTGATAAATACTAAGAAATCTTATTTCCATGTCTTTATAATCTGTTACTTTTGCAGTTTGTCTTACTTGTAACTTAAATTTTTCATTTAATCTTACAGGTCTTTCTGGAACAACACCGCAATCTGCAGGACAGATAATCTTACATCTTGCAGGAGCTCCTACGCAAGGTTCACCTGCTTTACATACAACCTGGGCAATATTCATACAAACTTCACCTTCACCAGATTCACAAATGCCGTTTCCACAAACTGGTTTTGGTTTAGGAGGAACTTGTAAACAATCAAATTTAATATAATCGTCTATGCCGTCAAGTTTAGTATAAGCATAACCACCACAAGTGCTTTTCCAAGTAATTTTTTCCCATTTATTTCCTTCAACCTCAACACTGCAAGTTTCTATTCCATTACATGAAAATCTTGATGAAACAGCATCTGCAGAATAACATTTTTGTTCTTTTTCTGAATTTTTAAAGGCGCAGGTTACTGTTTCTTTTACTTTTTCTCCAACACAAGCGCCATTAACGCAACCATAAGGACATACATATTCTCTACTTTTATCAACTATATTACATTCTGTTCTTCCATAACATGTTCTACTTCCTCCGCCGCCCCCAGAAGATCCAGAAGATCCAGCAACAGCAAGAAGGCATTCTTCTGTTGAATTAAGTGGCTGGAGGGTTACATCAACTGTTATTAAATGTCCTGCTTCAAAATCAATGCTTTTTTCACAATCTTTATACCCTTGTTTTTTAAATAAAAAAACATGAGTTCCTTCTGCAATGTTTTTAGAAAATCCACTAACAGTTTCTTCTTGAGCCTCTCCATTAATAAATGTCTTGATACTTTCTGTATGGTAATTAACATAAACTCTTGGATCAGGCAAAACAGGTTCAACTGGCTCAGGGCAAATTTCAACTGTCTTGCATTCTATTCTTCCGCAAGAGTATTCAACAAGTGTTTTATCATCTTTACAATAATCAGTATAACTAGTTCCACTAGTATATTTTACTGTTCCTTTTTTATAATAATTAAAACCATAATCAGAGTCTGAACAGCCTCCGCCGCCACTACCTCTGCTTCCACCATCACCTGGTTCAGGAACAGGATAGGCAACACTTCCGCCACTGCTTCCTCCGCCTGCAGAAGGTTCAGTAGAGTCAATAGCTAGAACAAAAACTGAACTAATCATCAAGAATAAACTAATTGTTGCTATTAATTTTTTCATGCTATTATAAATTAAAACCTCTTTTTAAATACTTCTTTAACTTCAAACAAACTTGAAGTTAATAGTAATAGGAAAATGTAGTTTAAAAGTTTTTGTAAAAACCTTAATATCATAATCGAAACATTTATAAACCCATGTTACTTATTTCTAACATAAAGTTAGATTAATATAACAAAATGTTAATATAATCTAACATCAAGAGAACATAAATTTAGCTGCTGTGGCAAAAGGCAGAATTGAAGGGGGGGGTTAAGAAAATGGAACAAAAAATAGAACAACTCTGGGGATTTTTGTTAGGAATGGGAATTGGAATATGTATAATAGCAGCTTATCTGATGCTTAAAGGACGGATAGAAACTGCGGTAGTTATATTGGTGATAGGGATAATTATGATAGGCATCAGCGCGACTATCAGACGAAAAAAGAAAGGAGACATAAAATAAATAACAGGAGGTTAAACAAATGAAAACAAAAAAGAAAAACAGCAAGGACAAGATAAGAGTTTGGTCCGTAGGAATCGTAGCCTTGTTGGTTATCTCAACTTTGATATTATTTGCAATAACAATAATAAGAAAAGGCAATCTTGTTGTAGGAATAATTTCAATTATTATTGCAGTAGTTATACTTATATTTGCTGTATCGCTTTTGAAAAGACAATATAGTGCAGTAAAAAAAGGATTCCCATATCAAGACGAAAGATCAAAGAAAATAATGGTGCTTGCAGGATATAAGGCATTTTTAATATCTATTTGGTGGATACTAATAATAGGATGGGCTTCTTCAAATGAATGGGTTCAGTTCAGAGATGTTTCACAAGCAACAGGAGTAGGGATACTTGGAATGGCAATAATTTTTGGAGTGTGCTGGCTATTGGTTAGTAGAAAAGGGAGGGCTGATATTGAATAATTAAGGAAAATGAAAACTAGAATAAAGGAATTCAGAGCTCGGCACGAGCTGACACAAGAAAATCTTGCCATGAAAGTTGGAGTTAGAAGAGAAACAATTGTTTTCTTAGAAAAAGGAAAATACAATCCTTCTCTTCAACTTGCACATGATATAGCCAAAACTTTAAAAACAACAATTGATGAATTATTTATATTTAACAACAAGAAAGTAAAGAAAAAGATTAAAAAGAAAGTTAAAAAAAGCAAAGGGGGTAAAAGACAAAGATGGATGGTGGAAAAATTGTTTTTGGTGTAATATTATTGGTTGTTGCAATATATCTTATTATTTCTATGGAAAGTCTTGCTGCTAGGCTCATTGGTGGTGGAATTGTAGCCCTATTAGGTTTAGCATCTATAATAGCTGGATTAACAAAAAAACCAGCACCAAAACCAAAGAAAGAAGAGGAAGATACAGCACAGTTTGCTGG
>CAZOGQ010000007.1:3414-17226 GCA_964579545.1 Candidatus Woesearchaeota archaeon
GGCTTCATGCACGATGGCTTTTATTTAATGGTGGAAAAATGGCAAAAAGCAAAGAATGTTATAAGAAATATTTTCCAACATTTTGGATTATTGTCCTAGTATTAGCAATTGTCTGGTTTTTAAGAGAAACGGAAATAATAACATTTAATTTTCCTTGGCTGCCTGCTATTGTGATTATTCTTGCTATTGGTGCAGTAATTAATCATTGTTATAGGAAAAAGTAAAAATGGTGAAAAAACCAATGCCGAGAATTATGCCTCCAACATATTTTTGGATATTTTTAATTATAACTACAGCAATTCATTTTGTCTTTTCTATTAAAATAATTTATTTTCCTTACACCCTGTTAGGAATTTTATTAATTTTGTTTGGTACTATAATAACAATATGGACAGATTTAATTTTTAAGAAAGTTAAAACAGCAGTAAAGCCTCATGAAAAGCCAAAAAAACTTATTATGCAAGGGCCTTTTAAAATAAGCAGACATCCAATGTATCTTGGCATGGCTTGTTTTTTGCTTGGCCTTGCTATTTTTCTTGGAGATTTAATTTCATTTATCTTTCCAATAATTTTTGTGGTTATAATGGAAACAAAGTTTATTCCACTTGAAGAAAAAAACATGCAGAAAGTTTTTGGTAAAAAATATCTTGAATACAGAAAAAAAATTAGAAAGTGGATTTAGATTTCACTAAAATCTCACAAAAATTTCAATAAATCTTCTACAGAGCCAATTCTATGTGTTGGCTCGCCAGTTTCTTCATCTGGCAATTCATTAGCATATTCTCCTCTTTGAATCCAAAATGTCTTGCAGCCAAGCTCATTGCCAATTTTTATTCCTCTCACGGTTCTGTCATCTACTATCATAGTTGTTTCAGGAGTTGACCCAAGCTCCCCCATACATTGTAAATAATGTTCTTTTGTTTTTTGTGTATCAATTATAAGAGAATCAAGATAATAAAGAACTCCAAAAGGATCTATTTTTTGTTGTCTTGTCTCAATTCCGTTTCTTGTTGTTGTGATTAAACCAAGCCTATATTTCCTGATTCCTTGTTCACGCATGTTTTTTAATTTTTCTAAAACTTCTTTTGTAAAAGGAAAAAGACCCTTGTCTCCCTCATAAAGAGTTCCTGTCCAATCAAATATAATTGCTTTTCCCATTAGTATTATAAAAATAAAGGATTTTTAAGCATTGTTGTAATGCTAGTTATTAAATCTCTTCTCAAAATGGCTGAAAACACTTAATTTAAAAACGGCGTACAATACATCTTATATGAACCTTTCACCTGTTTTTGTGTGTATGCAGAAAGTTTTTGGCGTTGCTAAAAACTTTAGATGTCAACTAAAGATTTTTTAATAAATCCTCTGACAAACTCAAGTGCTTTTGAATCTGTTTCTTCTGAATAATAAAACTCAACAACATAATCATATTGTGTGTGGTGTTAAAGGTGTTATTTTTTTAATATTTATTTTTCCTCCAATGAAGGAATTTCTATTTTATATCCTATTATTTCAATTGTTTCTGTTTCTTCTATTTTGGGATCATCCATTCTTGAATAAGGCCTTAAACCTTAATTCATTAATTTTGCTGCATCTGGATTATTTAATCGCACCCCTATGGGGTCATCTTCTACAACCTCTTCTAAAAATTTTAATCCCATTTTAAAACTAATTTCTCAAAGTTTTTAAGAATTTCTGTGATTTATTATGTATATTAATAAGCATTATTTTTTAATTTCTCTTATTTTTCCAAATTTCCCCTTAGCAGAAAGTTTTTGTTTCTGCTAAAAGGTTTTAATCAATGATTTTTCTGAATTTTTCTGCGTTTTGTTTATTTTTTATCTTTCAATAGTTTTGAAAATATTATTATTAAAATAACACCAATTATTGTTATTATCATTGCGGTTGTTAATTGTGATTGTAAAATTGTAGTTTCTTCATTTAGTTGTCTGATTATATTGTAGATGAAATCAAAAATCACATTTCTCCAAGCAAATGCTATGGTGAATCCAATTGCTGCTGCTATTGCGAGTCTTAGTTGTTTTTTGAATTCATGTTTAAATTGTTTCTTTGGTTTTTTGGGTTTTCTAGACATTTTTAAGTTGTTTATGTTTTTGTTTATTTTCTGTTTACTTGAATAGTGTAGTTGATGTTTTGTCAAAAGCAAGTACATAAATTATACATGCGCTAAGAATAGTACCTACTGGAAAATTTAGGATTGCCACAAAAACCGAAACCACTATTTGGGCGGTTCTTGCCCAGTTCTTATGTTGCCAGATATCTTTTGAAACCAGAAATTGAAAAACAGCAAGACCGAGTATCAATAATACAACCACATACAATATATTTCCGATAAGTGTCCTGCCAAGCTCTGGAACAAAACTCGCTATAAATCTATTTCCAAAAAAAGTAGTTACCCCTATAAAAAAAAGAACCACTGAAAAAATATACCCCAAAATTGCAATAACCTGAATTAAAGTTTCAGCTGTTTGCCTGTCCATAGACATTTTATTAAATTTTGCCTCCTTTTGCCTATTTTTCAAAGGTTTTTGATGTTTTTAAACTTTTTCTTTGTGTTTATTTTTTTTCGTCTATAAAATTTTATTTGTGGATTGTTTGTAATATTTTGATTTATTTAGTGGGTGTTTAAGGGTGTTTAAACAGCTGTTTAAAACAACAAAAATGCTGTTTGGGTGTGCAAACAGCTGTTTATTCTGAATTTTTTATTGGTTTTTTGGGTTGTTTTCAATATTCTTTTAGAATTTGGTGATTAAATTTTTAGAAAATTTTAGATAATTATTAACGATAAAATAGATAAAGATTGGAAATTGTCAAAAGAGAAAGTTTTAAAAAGTTTGTTTGATGAAAAATAGTATGTTTGGATGGTTTTTTGGAAGGAAAAAAGAGGTAGAACAGTTAAAAGAAGATACTAAACAGGCGTTTGAATCAGTAAAAACAGATATAAACAACGTAAACACTTGGATAAAGTATTTAAACAACCAGGGGGGGTGTTATGAAAAAGATATTTCTGTAATAAAGGAACAATTATCGTCGATAAAAACAGAGCTTGAGGGAATAAAAAATATTGTTCCTTTTTTGAATTTGGAGAAAAATAAGGGGCTGTTTAAACAGCAAACAGCTGTTTATGAAAATCAAACAGCTGTTTATGGTGTGCAAACACCTGTTTACACGGCTGTGCAAACAGCGAATTTTTCAAAATTTTCAATAACTGAACGAGCAATAATCTGGATACTTCTAAATTCTGAAATGAAATTGAGTTATGATGACCTTGCAGCAATACTTGGAAGAGATAGATCAACAATCCGCGGACAAATAAATCGCATAAAACAAAAAAGAGGGGGTTTGATTCAAGAGATAGTTGAAAGAAATGGAAAGAAAAGATTGTTCATAGCAGATGAAATGAAAAGTAAGTTAATGAAAATTGTAAAAAAAGAAAAGAAAAAAGAGACGAAAGAAAAAAAGAAGACATCGGTTACAACTGCTAAAAAAAGAAAAAAGACAAAGTGAGAAAAATAAAAATAAAGATAGATAGGACATTAACAAAAAGAGAAAAGAGTGATAAAAAACTGGAAATAAATGAAAAGTATGTAATACCTAAAAATACCTACTAACTTAAATGTAGTGGTTAAAACTTATTTTTAGTATGTTAAAAATTCAGAAAAGTGAGAATAATGAGATACTTAGAAAATAGCAGAAATAAGAGAAAATACAGGAAAACAAAGGAAAATACTGAAAAGTGAGAAATTTAGTGAGTTATGCGAACTTCTAAGTTGTTTATTTTTACTGAAAAAATAGAAAAGTGAGGGTTAAGAAAAAGTAAAATATAATGAAAATAAAGAAAAGTGTGTGAAAATTAGAAAATGTGAAAATTAAAGGATAGAGAGCTTGAAAAGGTAAAAAAAAGAGTTAAAACACATATAAAAGCAGGAAAAAGAGAAAATAATAAAAAACAGCTTAAAAAAGGCAAATTTGGTGTTCTTAAGCTGTTTAAGAGCAAAATTACGTATTATTGTATTGTTCTGTAATTGATTTAAATTCGTTAGACCGAAGAACTCTCTGTGTATATTAATTTTTTATTAAAATGTAAAATTTAATGGTTTTAGAGCTTATATCTAGTAAATTTAATTAATATAACAAAGGAATATAATAAAAACAAACATTACACAGCAGAATATGCAGTTTAAGTTATAATATAGCATAAAATTGCTTAATTCTACAGTATCTGCCATTATTCTTACAATTCCCTTAGTTTGATTATTGTATCTAAAGAAGCTATTTGTTTAATATTATCCACAAGTTTAAGAATAATTTTTTTGTTGTTTATTTTATTCTTGGTTATAGGAATTCCTTTTTCAATCATTCTACTGATATAATCCCTAATTGAGCTCTGGCTTAATCTAAGTTTTTCTGCAAGAATTTTATAATCAACTAACCCTCCCTGACTCTCTAATTGATAAAGTGCAGAAAAAACTTTCATTTCTTGATTTGTTAATCTTTTAAATTTTCTCCGGATCTCTTTTTTTAGGCTGTCTAAAGAAGCTAATAATTTAGAAATTTTATCTGGGTCTTTATCCATATTTTTATCTATGTTTTTAGTTACATTATTTAAATAATCTTGGTTGTCTTTTTGCCTATTTTTACTTAAATCTTCATTAAAATTTTGTGTGTCTGTCTGTCGAATATCTGTCTGTCTGTCTGTCGAAACCCCCCCATTTCCTGTGGAAATAACCAAATTTGATGTTTTTAGGCTCTCTGAACTATATTTATCTGTCGAAGTGTCTGATATGTGTCGAAGATGTGTCGAATTAATTTGTTGTCCAAATTTCTGATTATTTAATTGATTTAATAGTTCATAAAGTTCTAATAATTGCTCTTTAAGTAAAGAAATCTCTTGTTTTAAAAAATCCATGTCTGCTTTTACTTTTGAAAAGGCATTTTTTATATTTTCTTTTCCCATATTTTCTTAAGTTATTTATTTTTTATAAGTCTTTAGATAATAGAATATATGATAAATTTATTAAAAAAGATTTAAATTTGCGAAGCTTTTTTGTAGGCATCATAAGCATTACCACTTAATCTCCATTTCATTCTTCTTGAATATGCAATTCCTTTTGGATTTTTCCTTATATTTATAATAAGTTTTCTGTTATAAAGTTCATACAACAATGCTTTTGTAAATTCTTCATCCCGTATTATTGAATGCGCTATAGAAGCTGTAAACATCGAGTCTGGAAATATATCATATAACAATGATAATATCTGTTCTGCTATTTTATCTCTTTTTTCTTTACTTAATCTCATATAATAATATTTATATACATGTTTTTAAATAGTTTTTCTCTTATCTTCATGCCCATGTTTTTGTTAAAATGATTAAAGCAATTAAAAAACCAAATACAAATAAAGAAATCTTTGATTATCTAAACCCCCTAGTATCGGGGTGGTTTAAAGATAAATTTGGGGAATTTACACTCTCACAAAGACACGCAATAATACCAATAAAACATCGCAAAAATATACTCGTTAGTTCCCCCACTGGCTCGGGTAAAACTCTTTGCGCCTTCACATCAATACTTGATTATCTTATCGCGCTTGATGAAAAAGAGGAATTAGAAGATAAAATTTATTGTGTTTACATTTCTCCACTTAAGGCATTGGGAAACGATGTATATTTTAATTTAATTAATCCACTTAAAGAAATTGAAAAACTAGCAGAGAGAAAATTAGGAATAAAAGTAGCAATAAGAACAGGTGATACAAAAACAGAAGAAAGGAGGAAAATGTTGAAAAAACCACCACATATTCTTGTTACAACCCCTGAAAGTCTTGCTATATTACTATCAACAAAAAAATTTATTGAACTACTTCGTGCAGTTGAGTTTGTTATTGTTGACGAAATTCATGCTTTAGCAAATAAACGTGGCGTACATTTAAGTTTAAGTCTTGAACGCCTTGAAGAATTTTCAAAAATAACTCCTGTTAGAATCGGCTTGTCAGCAACAATTGCTCCATTAGATGAGATAACTAATTTTTTAGTTGGGCAAAGCAGAGACTGTTTAATAGCAGATGTTAATTTTGCCAAGAAAATTGATCTCGCTGTTTTAACGCCATTTGATTTAATTGAGACAAATGCAAGTGAAATGCAAAAATCTCTATATGGGTTGATTGACCAATTGATTCAAGATCATAAAACAACTTTAATTTTTACAAACACAAGATCTGCAACAGAAAGAGTTATGCATCATCTTAAAGAAATGTTTCCTTCTCGGTATCTTGAGAATATTGGCGCACACCACAGCAGCCTCAGCAAGCGACACAGGTTTGATATAGAAGAAAGATTAAGACAGGGAAAATTAAAGGTTGTGGTTACATCAACAAGTCTGGAACTTGGCATAGATATTGGATATATTGATCTTGTTATATTGCTTGGGTCCCCAAAATCTGTTGCCAGGGCCTTACAACGAACGGGCAGGGCAGGACATAAACTTCATGATACTGCTAAAGGCAGATTCATTGTTCTTGATAGGGATGATCTTATTGAATCTGTTGTTCTGTGCAAAGAAGCTATTGAGAGAAAGATTGATAGAGTGCAGATACCAAAAAATTGTCTTGATGTGCTTTCTCAGCAGATTTATGGTATGGCAATCTATAAAATTTGGGATATTGATGAAATGTTTTCTTTAATAAAGAAAAGTTACTGTTACTCTGCTCTTAGTAAAGAAGATTTTTTGTCTGTTATGAGTTATCTTACTGGAGAATATGCTTTAGAAGCGAGAAATGTTTACGCAAAAATTTGGTATGATGAAGAAACCCGGCAAGTTGGCAAAAGGGGCAGGCTTGCAAGAATGATTTATATGACAAACATAGGAACAATTCCAGAAGAGTCTTATATAAATGTTGTAATTGCTGGGGGTGAGAAAAAAGGTGAGAAAGTTGGTATAATTGATGAGGCTTTTCTTGAAAGGTTAAAACCAAGAGATGTTTTTGTTTTAGGAGGATATAGGTATGAATTTTTATATACAAGGGGGATGAATGTTTATGTTAAAGCATCTGTTTATAGGCCACCTACAATTCCTTCATGGTTTTCTGAGATGCTGCCTTTAAATTTTGATTCTGCCTTGTCTATTTCAAAATTTCGCAGATTGCTGGAAGAAAAATTAAAAAAGAGAAAGAAAAAAGAAACCATTGCCTTTATTGTCAAATACTTACATTGTAAGAAAAGTGTTGCAGAGAAAATTTATAGGTATATGTATGAACAATATAGTTACCTTGAAGTACCACACGATAAGAAAATAATCATTGAGGAATACAAAGGTGAAAAAAAATTTCTTATCTTCCATAGTTTATTCGGTCGGCGGGTGAATGATGCACTATCAAGAGCTTTCGCATTTATTCTTGCTAGGGGGGGTGGCAGAGATATTGAAATTGGCGTAAATGATAATGGGTTTTTTCTTGCAGGAGAAAAAATGAATATTGATAAAGTTCTTGGTTTTATTACTCCGGACAATTTAGAGGAGATTCTCCGGGAAGCAATTGAAAGAACAGAACTTTTTAAGAGAAGATTTAGACATTGTGCAACGCGCAGTTTAATGATTCTGCGAACCTACAAAGGAAGGAGCAAGACAGTTGGCAAGCAGCAGATGAAATCCCATTTTCTTTTAAGCAGCGTCAGAAAAATTTCAGGAGAATTTCCAATACTAAAAGAAACTCGCAGAGAAATTCTTGAAGAGGTAATGGATATTAAAAATGCAAAACAAGTCTTACAGCGGATCAAACAAGATAAAATTAAGATAATAAAAAAGCAGACAAAACTACCCTCCCCCTTTGCCCTAAACTTAATACTTCAAGGCCATTCAGATATTATTAAAATGGAAGATAAATTAAACTTCCTTAAGAGAATGCATGAACTTCATTTAAAAGAAATAGCAGAGAATTGAAAAATGAAACTATTTAAAAAGAGAATTCATTCATTCTTCAGCGTCCCAGATTGCTCTTTGTTTTCGTTTTTCTTCTCTAGTAGCATACATCTCTTCTAGATAATATAAAACTGTTTCTAAGGTCATATTATTATAAAAATTTACTTTATTAAAATCTGCTTCAGACATTTCTTTAGCTTTTAATTGGCCTTTTGTTGTATAAATAAAATCTGGAGAACCCCTTCCAGGACTTATACCATTAGATCCAAGATCAAAAATATGCATTACACACCTTCTTCCTTTAAGTTCGCGTAGATTCTTTTCTGTTCCAAATACATAAAAAGCGTTTCTTGAATTTTCCTCAATTTTTTCGCTTGTTTCTTCATTTACATCGTAAATTAGAATTTCTAATTCTGGTAACAACTTCCAAATTTCATTTAATTTTGAAGTTGAGATAACTGCATATCTCTTATCTTTACTTTTATTTTTGTTTCCAATATAAATTATTCCTACTGGTTTGCGGATTGGGAAACCAAAAAGTTTACCAACTAAATCTGTTATTTTTTTAGCTCTCCCATTAGTTTGGTCAGGAGAGTTTATTATATCTTTAAAATGCTTAGAAAATCGTTCATAATCATCAGGGTTTATTTGGCTTATTTTAAGTCCTGCTAAATTTTCATCTACTTTCTTTAAATCGTCTTTAAATGTACTTGCTTTCCCCTTTCCATAAAATATTGTAGTGGCGGCAAATAAAGTACAAAGGCCAACCCCTAATTTTTTTAAATTCATTTTTCAAAATCTACAACCAACCTATATTCCCCATATAAAACTTCTAAATATAACTTTCCACTAGCGTTTCTAATCAATTTAGATTGTGAGTTTTTTGGTAATTCATCAAAATCTATGGAATTTATTCTTGCTCCATTTTCTAGGAAAATTCTAATATGTTTTGGATTAGTTGAGGGTTGATAGTGTTCATAACATAACCTGCCTGTTCCTTTGATATGTTTAACTATTTCTTCGAGGGCCTCTTGCCCCCCTCTTATATTTGTAGATGGTATACATTCCATTTTTTTAATATGATTTTAATATTTATAAATCTTGTTTACTACCTCAAATTAATGAAACTCAAAAACCTTGCTTTACTTAACAAAGCCCTGCTTATTGAAAAAAACAATAAAAAAATACTTGTTCTTACAGACCTACATCTTGGTTTTGAAGAAGCATTGAACAAGCAAGGAATTTTCTTGCCAAGAACAATGTTCAAACAGATTATAGAGGATATTAAAAATGTGTTCAAGAAAATTGGTAAGGTTGATGAAATAATTATTCTTGGTGACTTAAAACATGAATTTGGCAAAATTTCAAGACAAGAATGGAGAGAAACTCTTAGTTTTCTTGATTTTTTAAAAACAAAAAGCAAGAAAATTGTTCTTATTAAAGGAAATCATGATACAATTCTCAGACCAATTGCTGAAAAAAGAGAAATTAAAATAAAAGATTATTATTTTGTTGGAGATATCTGCTTTCTTCATGGACATAAAGTTTTTCCTGAGTGTTTGGACAAAAAAATAAAAACTCTTGTTCTTGGCCATTTGCATCCTGCTGTAACTATTCATGACAAAATTAAGAGTGAGAGATATAAGTGTTTTTTAATTGGAAAATACAGGGAAAAACAAGTTATTATTTTGCCAAGTTTCTTCCCCCTTATAGAAGGGTCAGATGTTTTTATTGAAGACACGCATCTTGCCTTTGATTTTAATTTAAAGAAATTTAAAGTTTATGTTGTTGGTGACAAGATCTATGAATTTAGTAAGTTGGGTGGAATAAATGGGTTGTGAGATATATGTCTTGTTGTAATAATGTTTATTAATATGTAATGGTCAGTAAATAAAATGTCAAATAATAGATATAGAGAATTACAAAATCATAGAATGGTATATGAAAGGCATGGAGATTTTATTGTCGCGTGTGGAGTTATTATTGGTGGTGTTCTGGCTGGAATTTTAGCATATCTTAGCGCATATAATGGGCCAGCCATCCCCCTTTTCCATAAACCCCTTTTCCATGAAATATTCTTTTCGGTAATCGGCGCGCTTGTTTTTTCCTGTTTTATGTGGATTATAATTTTTTGGAAAAAGATTAGACAAATAGAGGAGAATAATGTACAAGATAGAAATAGGGGAATGGTTAAAGTAATCTCGATAAGTCTTTTTTTCACAGTTGGGCTTATAATTTTTTGTTTGTTGCATTACTTTTTTTATTGAAGTCTGTTTAGGTTCTCTCAATAAGATCTTATTATTCACGAATTCAGTAAGTTAGGTGGAATAAAATAATCAAACATTACTAACTCTATTTTCTAAAATAGACTAATGCAGATAATGATAATGCTCTTTTCCAAATGTTATTATGTGGCAAACATTTCCGAGACAGTAAAGAATTTTATATTCTTGCCCACCTATTTTAACAATTGATTCATGACGCCCCTTTGTATTTTTAATGGGATTTTTTAAAAAGGCCTTAGTAATAATTTCTGCGATTTTTGATGTCTCGGCGCCCCTCAAATTCCCGACTAAAGTTCGGCAGTTTCCAATAGCGTGGCTTGTTACTTTAAGTGATCCAAATGAAACTGAATAATCCATTTTTGTTATCTTTGTAAGAAAAAGGGATTTTTATTTCTTTCTCTTAATTTTAAAAAATATAAAAAAATAACGAGACTATTAAAATAGTATAGACTGTCCTAGGAATAAGGCCAAAAATTAAGAAATTTTTTCTTTTTAAACCAAGGGAGCCAAAGATAATTGGCAAAAAAGGAATGGGGGAGATTGCTGCAATCAGCAAAACTGTTTTGCCTCCTTTTTTGTTTATTTTTTGTTCTATTTTTCTAATTGTTTTATTTTCAAAAAATAGGCTGTGTGTTCTTTCCCTGTATTTGCGGCCAACCCCAAATCCAATAATATCGCCAAACATTGAACCAATATAAATAACTAGCAGGGTGTTGATAAAGGAAAAACCCAAGATTGCAGCATTAATTGCAAATAGCTGCGGCGCAATATATTGGGGCATAAATTCTAAAATAATTGAAATAATAAAAAGAGCAACAAGGCCATAGGTTTCTATATGGTTGCCAAGGGATCGGTTAATGCTCTCTTTAAATAAAAAAGTTGTAGAAAGGAATATCATAAATATAATAACCATGATTACGCTGAAGATTTTTGCCTCTTTTTTCATATATAATAAAGGAAGGGGGGATTTATAAAATTATCAAATTCATCATGAGAAAGAATTAATAGCTTGGGGGGTTAATCCTTTTTGTTTAGCATCTTTATAAAGTTGTTCGTCAATTCCTACGGCAAAATTCTCAAAAATAAAATAATAATCAATTGTAAGAAATATTACTAAATGGCGCCCCCTGGTCTGCTATTTCTCCTGTGACAAAAAATACTGGGTGTGGCCAACCAACCCCTTGTAAATACTTCAAGTTTTGAAGGAACTTCCACAATATGTGGGCCCATAGTTTTTATACCCTTTTGATTGCAGTGTTTTTCTACTTCTTCTGTATCTCTTTGTAGAGTAACCATTAACAGAAAAATCGGGTCCTTTGAATTCTACTAATTTTTCTGTTATTATTGTTTGGTTCATAATCTCATTCATCCAACATATTTTATAAATTTATATATAATAAATTACATTATAAAGTATAGCGCGGTTTATCACGCCGCTTATTATACTTTATGCAACAATTTTTATGTCAAATTAAGATTATAAGATTTGAAACGCCCGGACCAGGAATTGAACCTAGATGCCCTTACGGGCTCGGTTCTCGCAAGTTTCGAGACCGATGCACTTACCATTATGCGACCCGGGCAAATTTATAAGAAGAAAAAGGTTAATAAATCTTGTTTTTAAAATGGTTTTATGTTTAGGGTTCTTGCAAGGTGGTTGTCTAAGTCATAAGCTTCTTGAAGAAGACTAAACAAGTGTTTATATTGTGGTTTTGGTTTTCCTGTAACTTCTTGTGTCATAAAAGTTTCGGGCGGAACAATTCTTTCTTTTCTTGTTTCTGGTGGTGGCAACCGATATTTATTAAAAATCTCCAAAAAAGGCGGAATAAGTCTAAGTAAGAAATCATCGAACTCTCTTGCTTTATTTGTGTTTGAATGTAAATACGCTCTTGGTGCATTTACAATTTTTCTTAAACTATCTCTCAATCTTATAAATCTCTGTCTCTCTTCTTCATCAGCCATGATATTCTTGTATTCTTCATCTTGGAGATTTCTTGTTAACTCTTCTAACCAAATTATTGGGCCTAGCACCATTTGATTTTTTGTTGTTTTGGGTATTTAAGTATTTGTATAACAAAATGAATATTCCAATAACAAACTATGTGTTTTAGCCAGCATAATTTGCGTTTCCAGCCTCTTTGGGCCGGAGTTTAGGTAATGGAATGTGGGTTGGCAGACCAATCTCTTCTTCTAATTGTAAAGCTTTAAGATTGCATTTAGTTAATATAAAATTAAATAAAGGCAGGCGAACGTCATCTGGAACTTTTTTCTTTTTCCAGTGTTTGAGAATTTCTTTGAGTTTATTCTTGCCTAGTATTAAGACAACAAACCCCTTAAGGCTAATTTCTGCGAAGTCTGGCCCGTAATTTACTTTAAAAATAAAAGAAAATCTAACAACTTCTTGGTCTTTTATAACAGAAACAGAATCTTTAGCAACATCTTCTATTTTTAAATCATACTTTACATTAACCTTTCCCTTCGGCTCTTTTTTTCTTTCTGCTAATATTTTCTCGAAACCAAAACCAATAACTTGCATAAACAATAATAATTGTAAGTGTTTTTAAAGTTTTGTGTATCCTCTGTATCTCCGAACAACTAAAAATATTCCCGAAATAACTAATATAAATTAATAATCGGGGGTGGGATTCTCATTATAGTCTTTTTAATTAGGTTGGCAGACAATTATCTGTTTTTAATAAAACAAGATTAAAAATTTTTATGTGGAGATATTGGTCGCAGGCTACGTATAATCAGAAAATTAGGGCCTTTTTTTGTTGATCCATGTCAATCAAAATTTCATAGAATTCTGTTGATAAATCTAAAAAGTTCGCATAATATAAAACTAGTTGATAAACTTATGTGTGTTATTAGATTAATAAATTTTTAATTACGTTGTTTGTAAATTACTTTGATAGAATTATTGTAGTATTACAAAAAGCTACTTGCAGAAGTATACTGGTCGTGTGTTGGTGTGTTGAAATTAGTTTGAACAAAAAACTATAATAAATCTTCTTCAGAAACAACAACAAAATCACCTATTGCGATTATGGCGTTATAGGGAATTAAAGCTTCTTTGTTTTTTGTTTTTTCTATGTTAAGGTTTTTAGCGTAGGGTGTTGGGTCCTTAACAACAACTTGAATTAGCTCGCCTGTTCTTGTTTCAAATGTTATGTCTTTTACCATACCAAGCCGCTTGCCTTCTTTTGTCACAACAAGTTTGCCAATTATTTCGCCAAGGGGCTTTTTATCAATTGTCATAACTAACTCAAAGCCAAGGAATTTATAAACTTTTCTGTTTTCTGCTGATAAAGTATCGGACAATAAGAACTACTCTTTGTTAATAAAAAATTGGTTTTTGATAAAATTTTGCGTTTTTATAGCTTAGGGTAGAAGGATCTGACCCTTTTATTTCTTATGGAAAATGTTTATAAAGGTTTTTGTGGCTTTATTTTATTTTATTTTATTTTATAAATATTTATATATTATATTATATATATTATATTATATACTTTCTAAAAACAACTGTTTTAGAGCCTTTGAATTCTAAATTTAAAACAATAAGTGTTATTTTGGGATGTCTACAGGAAATAGGG